>DLND01000112.1:0-967 GCA_002476905.1 Flavobacteriales bacterium UBA7519 | reverse complement strand
AACGGATAGCCCGACCCGAGCGGTGGCTTTAGGAAGGCGAGGGAATTGCCCAAATTGAAATTTGTTTCTCGCAGATTTGGCTGATTGAGCTGATTTTTCAATAATAATCTGCAAAATTTGCTAAATCTGCGAGAGTTTATTTAAAATTTATTTTGTTGATAATCAGCTGTTTTGGAATTAAATTTTATTTATTTTAAGAATCTAGGCAACCATTTCTGATTTTTGTCGTCTTATAGTCAGAAAGAGAAAATGAACAGAGATTTACAACATATCTTCTCCAAAGCAAAGAAAAATGACCGGCTGGCTCAAAAGAGTTTGTTCGAGATGTTTTCGGGCAAGATGTTGTCTGTCGCGAATTCTTACATCAATAATCGGGATGATGCGGAGGATGTTCTGATGAATGCTTTTTACAAAGCCTTTACGAAGATTGAAGATTGTAAAAATTATGAATCATTTCCTTTTTGGCTGAGAAAAATTGTTGTGAATGATTCGATTAATTTTATTCGTAAAAACAAGCATATTCTGTATGCAGAGACGGAATTTACAGATGCGATTGCAGAACAGACGGAAGATGTTTCGGAGTTTTCTCAGGATATAGATTTAGAAATTATTTTTAAGGAAATGCCGATTGGTTACAAACTGGTTTTCAATCTTTCAGTTTTTGAAGAAAAGAAACATCTGGAGATTGCAGAAATCCTAAATATCTCCGAAGGAACAAGTAAAAGCCAACTAAGTAAAGCAAAAAAATGGCTTCAGTATTATTTTAATCAACAACAAAACACCAAACAAAATGCAGAATCTGAAATCTAAATACGAACATCGGGAAATGAAAGTTTCCGACGGTCTTTGGGATAGATTGGAAGAAAAACTCGACCAAGTTCCTGCAAAAGAGAAGAAACCGAAAATATTTTGGTGGAGATTTGTTGCAGTAATTCTTCTGATTCTGAATTTCGGTGCGATTTCTTGG
>DLND01000029.1:23420-23820 GCA_002476905.1 Flavobacteriales bacterium UBA7519 | reverse complement strand
ATCGTTTTCTACAAAATAGTTCCAGATATTAGCTTCATTCGCAACCGCCCAATCGTATTGTTCTTTGGTATAATTGATTTTCAAATAATCAGGAACATTTGGTAAAAATGCGTCTTGAAGAATCTGAATTTTACCTTGATAAACCATCTGATCCAAAAACTTCTGCTGATCGATTGGAGCAGGAACTAATCTGGACGCAAAAAACATAGAAATCTTAGGAACCAAATTTTCCGGATTCATTGATTTTTGAAAATAGAAATCAAGACCTTTATAATTCTTATTTCCATCACCTAGAAAACCTGTAATATCAACAAAAAGCATATTTTGATCTTCTCTCAGAAATATTGGATCTGTTACATTTTGAGGGTCAATAACTGAAGAATATAAATAAATATGAGGC
>DLND01000029.1:18004-23342 GCA_002476905.1 Flavobacteriales bacterium UBA7519 | reverse complement strand
CGCTCTTCCGATCTGAATATAAATAAATATGAGGCGGAACAAAATTCGGGAAGTAATTTTTGATACGTGAAAAAAGATCAACCAAATCTTTATTCAGTTTTGTTTTATCAAACTTAGAAATCGCTTCTTTATAAACACGAACTTCCATTGTATCTTTTCTTCTATTCTCGTAATCTGCATCAGGAACAGAACCTTGAAACCAAGGATATTTCGCTTTGAAATCTTCCAAACTAACAGAAGAATTATAGAATTCCCCAGACAAATCTGTAACCTCTACTTTTTTAACAGGATTTTTGATTTCAACATTCCATTGGTTTTCATTTTCTTTTTTGCAAGAACTTAATCCAAAAACTAAAACTGCAGAAATCGTGATATATTGGAAAAACTTCATTATTTTTACATTAAGATTTTCGAAAAGCAAAAATAACGCTTTAAATCTTGAATCAAGAATTTTAACAAAATATTATGCAGACACAAAAAGTAATAGATCATATCGTAAACTGGCTAAAAGATTATGCAACCAAAGCGAATTCAAAAGGTTTTATAGTGGGTGTTTCCGGAGGAATAGATTCCGCAGTGGTTTCAACTTTGGCAGCGAAAACAGGATTGCAAACTTTGGTTTTGGAAATGCCAATCCGTCAAAAAGCCGATCAGGTGGACAGAGCTCAAGATCACATCGAGTTTTTAAAATCAAATTTCTCTAATGTAGAAGGTTTTCGAGTTGATTTGACACCAACATTTGAATCTTTTGAAAAAACGACTGAAGGATACAAAGATGATTCTCCAAATAAAAATCTTGCTGAAGCTAACACAAGATCAAGGTTGAGAATGGTTACACTATACTATTATGGTCAAATCAATGGACTTTTGGTAACCGGAACTGGAAATAAGGTTGAAGATTTTGGCGTTGGATTCTTCACAAAATATGGCGATGGTGGCGTGGACATCTCTCCTATTGCAGATCTTTATAAAACTCAGGTTTATGAGATTGCCAAGGAATTGGGAATTCTTGAAAGTATCCAAGTAGCAAAACCAACAGACGGACTTTGGGAAGTTGAAAGGACGGATGAAGATCAAATTGGAGCGACTTATCCAGAATTGGAATGGGCTATGGAACAACAACTTGCTGGAAAAACAGAAGCAGATTTTGAAGGAAGACAAAAAGAAGTAATGACAATTTATCTGAGATTCAACAGAGCGACGCAACATAAAATGAATCCGATTCCTGTTTGCGTGATTCCGACTGAATTGAAATAATTTTTAAAATATTCTTACAGAAATCAAGTAGATTTCCGCATAAATCACCCTGAAAAATTATCCAAATCAACGAGAACTTAAATTCCAAATCAAAAGTTATGAAAAATAAAATTTTACTTTCTGCTTTTTGCCTTTTCGCATTGACATCGAGTTTTCATTCTCAGGAAACTAAAAACGACGAGGTTTCTGTTTCTGCACCGGTTCAAATAATAGACAGATTAAATATTCCCGGACCACTAAAGTTCAATGAAAGTGAATATTTCCTGGCTTGGAGTAAACAGAATTCTGCAACTTGGGCGCAACAGCAATATATCCTGAGAGATGATGATTTCAAAAATTATAAAGAACTCATTAATATTTCATATTTCGATAAGGAAATTGACATAGAAACGGCTGTCAAACAAAAAGTAGAATACGTCGAAAAACTCAAAGAAAAAAATCAGGACAAATATGCTTTTGTGGGCGTTACGGAAAGTCCGGATGGTAAAGAAATGATTGTTGATTATCTAATCACTGTAAGTCCAAAAGAAGGCGAATCTTACGCCGAATATAACATTGACAGATTTAAAAGCTTTGACGCGAACGGCAAAAAATCTTTTCTCATATTTTCTTATTCAAAACGTCTTGCCGGCGATCTAAAATACGCTTCCAGATCACTTTCAAAAGAGAGAAGCAAACTAATGGAAGCCGTGATTACAACAGCTCTCCCGCCTGTAACGTACAAACCGACTGCTGTAGACGCGAAAAAAAAATGATTTAGCAAGAATGAACGATGAAATTTACATCCGCAGGTGTATAGAATTAGCAGAAAAAGCATTGGGAAAAACCTATCCTAATCCTTTGGTGGGTTCTGTGATCGTTTATGACGACAGAATAATTGGCGAAGGTTTCCACAAAAAAGCTGGCGAACCACACGCAGAAATTAATGCGATTAACTCTATAAAAGAGGAAGACAAACATTTGATTCCGGAATCTACAATTTATGTTTCTTTGGAACCTTGTGCGCACTTTGGAAAAACACCACCTTGCGCTCTTAAAATCAAAGAATTGAGGTGCAAAAAAGTGGTCATTGGTGCAATGGACAGTCACGATAAAGTGAATGGAAAAGGCAAAAAAATCATTACCGAAGCAGGAATTGAAGTTGTTTCCAGCGTTTTGGAAAACGAATGCAGACAACTCAACAAAAGATTTTTCACTTACCACGAGAGAAAAAGACCTTTTATTATCCTAAAATGGGCGCAATCTGCAGATGGTTTTATGGATAAGAATTTCAAACCAATCCAAATAAGTAATTCACTTTCTAAGCAGTTTGTTCATCAAATGAGAAGCGAAGAACACGCTATTTTGGTTGGAAAAAACACTGCGCTTCACGACAATCCAAGTTTGACGGTAAGAGAAGTTGAAGGAAGAAATCCTATTAGAATTTTGATTGATTTCAATCTGGGAGTTTCTCAGGATTCTAATATTTATAATGATGAAGCAGAAACTATTATTTTTAATTCGGTTAAAAATCTTGAAGATAAAAATCTGAAATTCATTAAAATAGAAAGGGAAAATTCAGTTAATCAGATTTTAGAAAAACTGTACGAATTACAAATTCAGTCTGTGATTATCGAGGGAGGAAGATTTACATTGCAAGAATTCATCGATCAAAATCTTTGGGATGAAGCTCTAATTTTCAAAAACCCAAATTTGAATTTGGAAAACGGAACCAAAGCTCCGGAATTCAATTTCAATCCTCAAAAAAAAGAAAATCTAAGAGATACAGAAATTTTATTTTTCGTTAACGAAAGTCTTGACTAATATCAGAATTACAGCTCAGAAAAAATCCTTAAATTCGCATCTTTAATCACTCTATGAAAAATCTGAGCGCATCTACAAAAGGTTTGATTTTTTCTTTGTTGGCAATGGGATTTGCCTTTGCGATTTACTTTTTGTTTTTGGCAAAACCGAATTATTACTTGGTGGACAATCCTACGCCGGAAACTTATTATTTCAAAGTCAATAACGGCGAAGAAAAGGTTTTATCTGCCGGTCAATATCTGAAAGTTGACCTTAATAAAGGAAAAAACAAGATTCAGGTTTTTGATCAAAACAAACAAATGCTTTACGATTCTGCCTTCACAGTGAACAAAGTAAGAGGTCTTCTGAATATTACACACAAAGATTATTACATCAACAATCAATACTATGGTTACGGTTTGAACAAAGATTCTTTGATGGCTACAAAACCCGGATTAGAGATTGATAAGAAGCTTTATCTTGGCGATGTTAAGAAAATAAACAAGTTATATTCTGAAGACTTTTATTATAATTTGGATGAAGATTATGACCGCATTATCAAAAATGTAGCAAAAGTTGAAAGCAGATCTAAGATTTTCAGAAAGCAGGATTTTATCAATTATTACAACAACTATTACAAATTTTAAGTGATTTTGAAATTAAGCTATCATTTATCATTTATAAATTATCACTTATAAAAAAATGGAACACAACAACGTAACACCATACAACTCCGAAAATAGCAAAAAAAGTCAGGTCGAAGATATGTTTGACAACATTGCACCAAAATATGACCTTTTGAATCACGTTTTATCGATGAAAATTGATGTGCTATGGAGAAACAAGTTGGTAGATATGCTAAAAAAAGACCAACCACAATTAGTTTTGGATGTTGCTACAGGAACAGGAGATTTAGCATTAGCAGTTCAGAAAGGAACCAACTCAGATGTTGTTGGACTTGACCTTTCTCAACAGATGCTGAATGTGGGAATCGAAAAAATCAAGAAGCAAAATCTTGACGGTAAGATTACGATGCAGAAAGGCGATGCAGAACAACTTCCGTTTGAAGACAATAAATTTGATGGTGTAACCGTTGCATTTGGAGTGAGGAACTTCGAAAATCTGGAAAAAGGTCTATCGGAACTTAGAAGAGTTGTGAAGGAAAATAAGAGTATTTATATTTTAGAATTCTCCAAAGTCGAAGGATTTTTGGCTCCGTTCTATATGTTTTACTTTAAAAATATATTGCCGAAAATCGGTCGTTTGGTTTCTAAAGACAACCGTGCTTATACCTATCTTCCGGATTCCGTTAATGCCTTTCCTTACGGAGAAAAAATGAAAACTATTCTTCTGAATACAGGATTCAGAAAGGTAGAATACACAAAACTAAGTTTAGGAATAGCCACCATTTATAAAGCTACAAAATAGGATGACGAAGCGATTGACCAAGATTGTATTACTAAGCCTTGCTTTGGGGAGTAATCTCCAGGCACAGACGTTCAATAATCTTTTCCGAACCAAAGACAGACCGGAAAATATGGAAGCTGTTGATTTTATAAAATTTACAGCAGGATTCTATCTTGCTGCCAACAATTTCGATTATAAAATGGTTCTGGATCGTACATATGGAACAGATGGTAATAAAAACCTTGTTGAATCCAAGCCTACTTATAGCTTTGGTGCGGGGCTTATCGGTAAAATGCGGCTTAATGAATTTCTTGATCTAAGAATTGAACCAGGCTTGCATTTCGTACAAAGAGAACTCACATTCAATACATTTGATAAAGTTAATAAAATGTACCCTTCGGGATATCCCTTACCCGATGGATCGGTCGTGCCTCCAATTACACCAACCGATGTAGATATAAAAAGAACCGTAAAATCCACGTATGTTGATGTCCCTATTTTGCTGGAGATACACGGAGACCGCTGGTACAATTCCCGTCCATACGCTGCTGCAGGAATCAACTACCTGATGAATCTGCAATCCAACGAACGTTCCGAAGGCGACAACAGTGTCAATACGTTCCGAACAACTACTCATAACTTCGGCTGGTCTGCAGAAATCGGGATACAGTTTTACTTCAGCAGATTCAAACTGACACCAGCAGTCCGCGGAACTTTTTTCACCAATAACGAGTTGGTTCAGGACAAATCCAGCACACCACCTTATTGGACACCAGCCATTTCCAGCATGCAAAGCCGGGCATTTATGCTGGTACTGAAATTCGAATAAAATCAATATAAAAAGGCTTTCCAAGTTTTTTTTTTATGGCGTGACCTTTAGAGAATTGCGCGC
>DLND01000029.1:0-17784 GCA_002476905.1 Flavobacteriales bacterium UBA7519 | reverse complement strand
GCGCGCAATTCTCTAAAGGTCGGTCTGCAGGCAGTCGCTCTCCGCCTCTGGCGGAGGAGCTCCAACAATGCCTTTCGCCCTCACGCAGCTGCGCCGGATACCTTTATTGTAATATTTTAGTAGGCTTTGTCAGCAAAATAAAGAATTATAAAAACTTTAAATCTCTATAAATCAAATAAAAAGCATTCTCTTTTAATAAAACGACAATAAGCCTTTAATTCATCATTAATTTTTCCTATTTTTGTAAAAGTTAGAATTTAATTCTGGTGATGCTAAGCGAGTTAGAAAACAACTTTTCTGTATTGGAAAAAAAGATCCTCAACCTACATAAGAAGTTCAGGAATCTTTCGGAAAAATATGCAGAACAGTCCGATGAACTAGAAAAGCTGAAAGAAGAATATGCAGAAGAAAGACTCAGAAACCAGAATTTGGCAGAAGAAAATAAAGAATTAAAACTATATTCAGCGATATCCGGAAATGCAGAACATAACCGTCTGATGAAAAATCACATCAACAGACTAGTAAAAGAAATAGATATGTGTATTTCCGAACTTCAAAATAACGGCTTATAAAATATGGATTTCAGAAGAATAACAATCAATATTGCCGGTAGAAACTATCCGCTGAACGTACCTGCTGCCGAAGAGGAGACGCTTCGGAAAGTAGGAAAACAGATAGAAACAATGATTAAGGACTTCGAAGCAAGCTTTGATGTAAGAGACAAACAGGATGCTCTTGCGATGTGCGCTTTGAAACTGGGAACCAATGCGGAAGTATATTCTTTAAATAACGAGAAAAATATAAAAAATACAAATGAGCGTGTGAGTAAAATCAATACGCTCCTGGAACAGCTGGAGGATTAATATTCTAGCTACAAGTTGCCTACAATAGTTCTAACACAAAGAAGTAAACTCAACAATTAAAAATTACCGGACGAAAGTTCATTTGATGGCGTGCTGCCTTGCGCAGATTACAGAAAATGAAAATCAGTCCAAATCGTGTTTTTATGGAGTTTACTCTATAACTGAACTGTTGTAGGTTTTTTTTATGTTCCGTCATAAGTAAAAAGTTGGATGACGGAAGTTTATTAAATTGGAAAAGAGCGTGTGTGGTTACAAAATTATCTAACTTCAGACGTCTGACTTCCATCAATTAGAGAGACAATTAAAACTCAATATATATAAATTTATGGACACAATTACCATTATTATCGGTGTTGTCGCACTTCTGATAGGAGCCGTAGCAGGACTTTTCTTCGGGAAAAGCTCTATCAATTCTAAGGCAAAATATATGATAGAAGACGCCAAAAAGAGCGCCGAAAACATTATAGAAAAAGCTAGTGTACAGGCAGAAGCCGTAAAAAAAGAAAAACAGCTACAAGCCAAAGAAAGATTCCTTGAACTGAAATCCCAGCATGATGCAGACATCCAGTCCAGAGAAAAGAAAATGCATGACTCGGAAAAACGCATCAAAGACAAAGAGAGCAAACTTAATGACGAGCTAAGTAAAGCCGGAAAACTGGAAAAAGATCTTGAAAAGCAAATCAATGACTATAACAAAAAACTAGACATTCTTCAGAAAAAACAGCACGATTTGGATGTTGCAACCGCTCAAAAAGTAGAAATGCTGGAAAAAATTTCCAACTATTCAGCAGAAGAGGCAAAAAGCGAATTGGTAGAATCTCTGAGAGCAGAAGCTAAAACCAAAGCCCAAGCACACGTTCAAAGCATTATGGAAGAAGCTCAGCTTAATGCAAAAAATGAAGCTAGAAAAATCATCATCCAAACCATTCAGAGAATCGGGACAGAACAGGCCATCGAAAATTCGGTTTCTGTTTTCAACATTGAGTCTGATGAAATCAAAGGTAGAATTATTGGCCGTGAAGGTAGAAATATCCGTGCTTTAGAAGCTGCTACAGGTGTAGAGATTATTGTAGATGATACACCGGAAGCTATTCTACTGTCTTGCTTCGATCCGGTAAGAAGAGAGATCGCAAGATTGTCACTTCACAGATTAGTTACAGATGGCAGAATTCATCCGGCGAGAATCGAAGAAGTGGTGGATAAAACCAGAAAACAAATCGAGGAAGAAATCATCGAAGTTGGAAAGAGAACGATCATTGACCTTGGAATTCACGGACTTCACCCTGAATTGGTTAAGATTGTTGGTAGAATGAAATTCCGTTCCTCTTACGGTCAAAATTTATTACAGCACTCTAGAGAAGTTGCCAATATCGCAGCAACTATGGCTGCGGAATTAGGATTGAATGTTAAACTGGCCAAAAGAGCTGGTCTTTTACACGATATCGGTAAAGTTCCTGAGCAGGAATCTGAATTGCCACACGCACTTCTTGGGATGCAATGGGCTGAAAAATTTGGTGAAAATGCTGAAGTGATTAATGCTATTGGTGCGCACCACGACGAAATTGAGATGACTTCTCTCCTATCTCCTATTATACAGGTGGCCGATGCGATTTCTGGAGCTAGACCAGGCGCAAGAAGACAAGTCTTGGAGTCTTACATCCAGAGACTGAAAGATCTTGAAGCTGCAGCTTTGAGTTTTGAGGGCGTGTCTAGCGCTTATGCTATCCAGGCTGGTAGAGAGCTGAGAGTTATGGTAGAAAGCGGCAAGGTAAATGACGAAAATGCTTACCAGCTATCTTATGATATCTCAGAAAAAATACAGAATGAGCTTACTTATCCAGGTCAGGTCAAAGTAACTGTAATCCGAGAAACAAGAGCTGTGAACATTGCCAGATAATCAAAATTTCATATTATAAAAACATTGGGCTTCCGAATACGGAAGCCTTTTTTCATGGATGACAAATTTTCACCTAAAATGACAGAATTTCATAATAAAAACAGTTGGCATACCATTGGAATTTATGAAATTGAGTTTACAAAAAATATTGTTTAACCTTTTAAAATCAGTTTGTTATGTCAATTGTAAAAAGAAACACTGGCGATTTGTTCCCTGCCAGTCCGAGAACATTGTTCGATGACTTTTTCAGCCGCGAACTTTTTAACTGGGGCAATAATAATTTTTCTTCAACAAGAACGACACTTCCATCTGTAAACATCAAAGAACTTGATGATTGCTTTGAAGTGGAAGTAGCTGCACCGGGATTGGAAAAGGAAGATTTCATGATCACTTTGGAAGGTAATCTTCTGACAATTTCATCTACCAAAAAAAATGAAACAGAAGACAGAACCGGCCAATATATGAGAAAAGAATTCAGCTACCAGTCTTTTTCGCGTAGTTTTGAGCTGGCAAAAGATGTTGTGGATGAGGAACGGATCCAGGCAAAATATGAAAATGGTGTACTGAAACTCAACATCCCGAAAACAGAAAAAGCAAGAAAGCAAGAACCTAAGCTTATTGAGATTCAATAATAAAAAGGCTTCCAAAATTGGAAGCCTTTTTTCAATATTAACTCAAACTCTCTCTTATTCTACTCCTACAGAGTCATCGCCTCGCCCATCTGCAACAGCATGGATATTTTGATTCTCATCAACAAGGATGGCTTCTGTCCTGCCAATTTGCTTAATCTTCTCGAATTTATAATTCTTTTTCTCCAATGCTTTAATCGTTGTTTCAGGGAAGTTGTTTTCGACTTTTACAACTTCTGGTAGCCACTGGTGATGAAATTTCGGCGCATTAACAGAGAAATTTGCATTTTGCTTAAAGTCAATAACATCTACAATAGCTTGGAATACCGAGGTGGGAATTGTAGTCCCGCCGGGTGTTCCTACTACCATTTTTACTTTGCCGTCTTTCAGCACTACTGTTGGTGTCATAGAAGAAAGCATTCTTTTTCCCGGTTGTATTTTATTAGCTTCCCCACCTACAGCTCCATACATATTGGGAACACCTGGTTTTACTGAAAAGTCATCCATTTCATTATTCAGAAAAAATCCAGCACCAGAAACCACGGTTTTACTTCCGTAAAGTCCGTTGAGTGTGGTAGTAACAGAAACTGCATTACCAAATTTATCCAGAATAGAAATATGCGTTGTTTCTGTACTTTCCTTTTGGTTTGGGTTGATGATTTTACCTACATCTTTGCTTGGTGTTGCAGTATTTTTATCAAAAGATTTCCATCGGCTTTTAAGATAATTGTCAGAAATCAGCATTTGCGTCTTATCCTCTATAAAATCAGGATCACCCATATATTCCGCTCGGTCAGCATAAGCTCTGCGTTCCGCCTCAACCATAATCTGAACCGCTTCTTCTGAGTTCATCTGGTACTTGGAAAGATCTTCGTAAGAAACCATTTTCAGCATTTGGGCAAGCAAAGTTCCACCACTGGAAGGCATTGGCATAGACACTACCTGATGATCTTTATAATTAAAAACCAATGCTTTACGTTGTTTTGTTTTATAATTTTTAAGATCTTTTCGCTGAATAATACCGTTTCCGAGTTTCATTTCTTCAACAATTAATTCTGCTGTTTTTCCTTCATAAAACTCCTTTTCGCCAACTTTTTGAATTCGCTTAAGTGTTTCTGCCAATTCTGGTTGTAGTAAAAGGTCACCTGCTTTCCACAAGTTATCCTTCACAAAAGCGATTTTATTTTTATTATGTTTCAGAAAATCATTTTTGTGAGCGTTTAATAATCCAGCTTCCTGTTCTGTTATGGCAAAGCCTTTCTCTGCTAGATCTATTGCGGGTTCAATGAGTGTAGAAAATGGTAATCTGGCATATTTCGTTGTTTCAAACATCCCGGATACACTTCCCGGAACACCCACTGCCAATCTACCATTTTGTGAAAGATCTGTATTAGCATTGCCTTTTTTGTCCCAATACATATCGAAACTTGCTTTAGATGGTGCAGTTTCCCGATAATCTAATGCTATATTTTTTCCATCCGAAGTGGTACCTACCAAAAATCCGCCACCGCCAATGTTTCCAGCTTGTGGATAAACCACAGCCAGCGCGAGCTGTGTGGCAATGACTGCATCAAAAGCGTTTCCGCCTTGTTTCAATATTTTTGCGCCTGCTTCACTTGCCAAAGGATGCGCGGAAAGCACCACACCTTTATTTTTTACTTTGACTTCTTTGATAATGTTAATATCCGTATACTGTGCAGATAATGTGACAGATAACAACAAAACTGCATATAATGTTTTTTTCATTTCTTGCTTAATTGGTATTGAAAATTAATTGGGAATAATTATAGCAAATTTAGTCTATAATTATATTTAATTGATATAATAAACCCGAAAGATTATCTCTTGAAAATCTTGCTTTTCTTAGTTGATTTTGGTTTGGATCGATGGAGAAATTGATTGCAGATCTAAGGTCAGAATATTCGAGATTGGTACTTTCAAAAACAGCATCGGTAAGATTCGAATTTGTGAACGCAGAGTGAGACAAATTACTTTCTGTAAAATCGGTTTCAATAAGACTACAACTATTAAATATTGTTTTCCTGATATCTGTTCCGTAAAATGAGGAATGATTTAGCATACAATTTTCAAAACGAAAGGAAATATTGAACTGATTAATCTCTTCAAAATTGAGCCCGATCATTTTACAACTTTGGAAAATAACATCCCGAAACACGACATCGGAAATTTTAGCATTGCTGAAATCGCAGTCTTTGAACTCACAATCGGAAAATCTGTAATTGGACAGATCAGTATTTGCAAAATCACACTGAAGAAATTCACAATTGCTGTAATCACCTTTTGATATCTTATCCGGCTTTCCGAATTTTTGCTCTGAGAAAAAATCCATCAGTCAATAAAATAATGGTTGGAGGTCTTGAAATCAGGTTGAGCAATATCAGCCAGCTCATAGACAGAAAACTGAATGGTATCACATAGATTATTAAGCGCAAGATCATTTTCCTCCTCGCCGAACGGATCCTGAATCTGCTGAATAATTGCATCCAGGGCAATGAATGTGTAACTGACAAACAGTACAATCACAGGCATCATCCAGCCCACCACATCTACCAGTCCGAACGGTAGCCAGAAACAGTACATATAAACTGTCCTGTGCAGCAAAACGCTATATGCAAAAGGTAAAGGTGTACTTGCAATCCTCTCACATCCCCCTATAATCTGTGATATACTGTTAAGTTGTGCATCTATAGAAGACAGGATTATGGTATCCATCTTCTTGTTCCTGTTTTGTTCATTAATCCACTCCGCCATCAGACTTAGAAGAATTACCGGTAAAAATTTTTTATCTTCAATTCTTTTAAAGTGCTCTTCGGATAGTAAATTTCTCAATTTATCCTTCGGATCTTTATTCCTTAGCTGAAAATTAAGAGCCCAGCACAATGCGACAATCATCCGGACAAATTGCTGCTTTTTCAATGCAGAATCGTGCGAATCATCATTAACTAAAGTCATAACTTGGCGGGTCAATGACCTTGATTCGATCACCAATGCCCCCCAAAGCTTTCTTCCTTCCCAAAACCTTTCATAGCTTGCGGAGTTGCAAAAACCCATAAAAATAGCCAACGAAAGCCCCAGTAATGTAAAGATAGCCGGGTTGAGATGGACTTTATATTCGTAGACATTGCCTTTGAAATAAAGGACTACGACAGAAAATACTGTGATAATTAAAAGTTGCGGAATAATCTTTCGTAAAACAGAACCTCTCCAAATAAACAACATCAAAAACCAATTGGATCTTTCTCTGATAATCATAGTAAGCGAAATTATGAGAAGTTTATTGTTAAAACTTTCAAAAAAACAGATAAATTTACAACATGTTCTGATGAAGCAGAAATTCTGATATGGAAAATTCTAAAAAAGTTTTAATCGTAACCTATTATTGGCCGCCAGCGGGTGGGCCTGGCGTACAACGCTGGCTGAAATTTGCAAAATATCTTCCCGATTTTGATCTGGAACCAATTATTTACACGCCAGAAAACCCTAGTTATCCATTGATAGATCATACATTACAAAATGATGTTCCAAAGAATATAAAAATTATTAGAACGAATATTTGGGAACCTTACCAGCTAGCTGAAAAATTCAGTAAAAGCAACAAAAAATTTAAAGGCGGTCAATTTGATGTCGGAAATAATCAATCCTTTTTATCCAAACTTTCGATTTTTATACGCGGCAATTTTTTCATTCCAGATGCCCGAAAATTCTGGATTAAACCATCCATAGCATTTCTTAAAAAATATCTGAAGGAAAATGATATTGATGTTCTGGTAACTACAGGACCACCTCACAGCCTTCACCTGATAGGTTTAGGATTAAAAAAAGAATTACCAAAGCTCAAATGGATTGCGGATTTTCGGGATCCCTGGACAGAAATTTCTTATTATAAACATCTGAAACTGACCAAATTTTCGGATAAAAAACACAGAAATCTGGAAAAATCAGTTTTCGAAACAGCAGACGTTACCTTGGCAACAAGCTATACAGATGCAGAAAATTTCAGGAAAAATGGTGCTAATTCATATTGTATTACAAATGGTTTTGACATTTCGGAACCAAGTAAAGTTTTAGGATTTCAGAATTCGCAAGCTGGAGAATTTTCAGTTTTACAAACCACAGAAAAAAATAATCCAATTACTGAGCATACTTTCACGATGAGTTATGTTGGCGTTTTGGAACAACTGAGAAATCCTGAAAATCTTTGGAAAGCCCTAATCGAATTATGCAATCAACATCCTGATTTTGCAGACAATTTTGAGTTAAAATTGGTCGGAAGAGTGGATGATAAAATCCTGAACGAAATCGAAAACTCTATTTTAAAATCCAATATTAAAAATCTAGGTTATCTTTCGCATCAAGATTCCGTAACTGAAATGAATAAATCTGATTTGCTGTTAATTACTAATTTCCCTCATGAAAGCTCAAAAGGAATTATTCCGGGAAAACTTTTCGAATATCTTGCAACGGGAAAAAAAATTATCTCTTTTGGTCCCAAAGATGCAGATGTGGAAACTATTCTCAACAAAACTAATGCAGGTGCGCACTTTGATTACGCTCAGACAGATAAAATTAAGGATTATATCTTTAGATTATTTCTGGACTGGAAAGATGGTAAATCGATTATAAACGCTGCCAATATCAATGAATTCAGCAGAAAGGAACTGACTAAAAAACTTTCCGAAATCATTAAAAAGATGTAAATCACCAAGAACAACTTACACGAACCGCGCATGAGCAATGGAACGGCAAACTTTTNNAGGTCAAAAGATAATAACAGTAGACAACACGACCTCTGGATAAGCAATTTTGGAATCGGGATAGCAAGCGTCTGTGAAGGGAACGAAATAAATTTTCTCAAAAATCAAATCATGGCATAAATTTTTCTTTTAAATTACCATAAAATATTAATTAAAAAAAATTTACGTCATGGGAAATAAGACAAATGGATTATTAGCTTTATTAGGGCTTGGCGCTTTAGCTTGGTGGAAGTACAAAAAATCTTCTCCAGAAGATCAACAGAAGGTAAAAGATACCATCAATAATGCTAAAAATAATCTTACAAAATTCGGTAACGATATCAAAGATAAAGCAAATCAGACTGTAGATCAGCTAAAAAATAAAGCTGATGAACTTAAGAATGATGCGCAGCAAGTTGCAGAATAAAAATAAGAAAACGTCTCGAAATTTCGGGACGTTTTTTTGTAATAATTAATTCAGAAATTTTATTTTTTGATAAGCTTGATAGTCATCATCTTTTCTCCATTTACAACTGATGATAAAATATAGACTCCGGAGCTCCAACCTTCTGTTGGAATGTTCAAATCTCCAGAGGCATTTTTAGAAGCCGACTGCTGGTAAGAATAGACTTTTTTACCTTCTATAGAATAAATTTCAAATCTAACATCTTTTGCAGATGTATTAAGCTTTAAGTTCAACGTTTCTTTAAATGGATTTCCTAAAACAGAAAGAGCCGGCGTGCTGACTATCGAAGTATTTACACCCAAAAAAGTTCCTTCGTAAAAGACCACCTGCCAATTATTGAGCGAACCAGTGTCACCAGCAGCAGCATCAAACAATTTTAGAGACCAATTTCCACTAACAGAAAGATTTGTAAATAGTGTTGTCAAATTTGCAACCGTATAATCTGTCGGAGCCAAGGTAGAGCTTACCGTCGGCAAATATGTTCCTGCTGGAACACTGCTATTAGTTCCCCCTGTTCCTGGAACTTCATAAGCTGTTGCCGCCGAGTTAAAAGCCAAAATATTTCCTGCGGCGAAATTAACATTTGACCCTACTCCAGTAGTTGTTGTACTACCTAATCTTTTAATAAGAGCTATAGCTCCACTTGTTGCTCCTCTAGGAACCACTAAACCGACGGTAAGATCTCCACACCAAGTGTGCGTTAGATCCTTTTTAATTGTAACTTTAGAAGGATCGGAAATTGTTTTTACCAAATTTACAGGAATTGTAGAAGTTACACCTACAGTACTATTATCAGGAATAGCACTTAGCGTTGTATTGCTAAAAGTTTGTGCCCCTAAAACACCTGATAGCAAATTGAAAAGAATAATTTTTTGTTCATATCGTCTATTTTAAAAATTTAATATTCAAATTTATATAATATATTTTAAAATTAAAACATATAATAACATTTCTTAACACAAAAATTATACGATAAATTAGTTTTATTTACGAAATCTATACTATTTTTATAAAATATATAAATATTAAATAATAAACCTATTAATAATATTATTTTACATACTGATAAATATTATGTATAAAATAATAATATTTACTAAAAATAATTAATTATTATTCCTGATTTTTAAAATGAAAAAGCCACCTTAAAAAAGGTGGCTTTAAAATATGAAATGAAATAGGAAATTATTTCCCGCCTTCCATTTTCTTTTTAAGTTCTGCTAATGCATCGATATCACCAAGAGTTGATCTTTCTTCGTTGTTTGAAGAAGAAGCAACATTTCCTGATCTGTTAGAGTTATCTCTTACATTCTTTTTCTCTTCATCTCTGAAGATACCTGTATGAGATACTACTACTCTTTTGAATTCTTTATTGAACTCGATTACTTTGAACTCAGCAGTTTCTCCTTTCTTGATTTTAGATCCGTCTTCCTTCTCTAATAATCTTGATGGGCAAAATGCTTCAACCTCAGCATCTTCAAATTGTACAGAAGCACCTTTGTCGTGTACCTCTATCGCAGTTCCTGTATGTACAGTTCCTTCAGCATATTTAGTTTCGAATTTATCCCAAGGATTTTCTGTCAATTGCTTGTGACCAAGAGATAATCTTCTAGCCTGAGTATCCAATTCAAGAACTACAACATCCAGTTTATCTCCTACGTTGCAGAATTCTGATGGATGTTTGATTTTCTTAGTCCAAGAAAGATCAGAGATGTAGATCAAACCGTCGATTCCTTCTTCCAACTCTACGAATACACTAAAGTTAGTGAAGTTTCTTACAGTTCCAACGTGCTTAGATCCAACAGGATATTTAGCTTCGATATTTTCCCAAGGATCTTTGTTCAATTGCTTGATACCAAGAGAGATTTTTCTGTCTTCTCTATCCAAAGTCAATACTTCTGCTTCTACTTCATCACCAACTTTCACAAAATCTCCAGCACTTCTCAAGTGAGTAGACCAAGACATTTCAGAAACGTGGATCAATCCTTCTACACCTGGAGCGATTTCTACGAATGCACCATAGTCAGCAAGAACTACTACTTTTCCTTTTACTTTATCACCAACTTTCAAGTCAGCAGAAAGCGCATCCCAAGGGTGAGCTTCTAATTGCTTCATACCCAATTGGATTCTTGTTTTCTCATCATCAAAGTCAAGGATAACCACTTTTACAGTCTGTCCGTCCTCAAGGATTTCAGATGGGTGGTTTACTCTAGACCAAGAAAGATCCGTGATGTGGATTAATCCATCTACGCCTCCAAGGTCGATGAATACACCATAAGAAGTAATATTCTTAACAGTACCTTCAAGAACTTGTCCTTTTTCTAACTGAGCGATGATTTCTTTTTTCTGACCTTCGATATCAGCTTCGATCAATGCTTTGTGAGATACTACTACGTTTTTGAACTCAGGGTTGATTTTCACAACTTTGAACTCCATAGTTTTACCTACGAACTGATCGTAATCTTTAATTGGCTTAACGTCAATTTGAGAACCAGGTAAGAATGCTTCGATTCCGTGCACGTCTACGATCATACCACCTTTAGTTCTAGATTTCACAAAACCGTTTACGATTTCTCCAGTTTCGTGAAGCTCATTTACTTTATCCCAAGCTTTTAGAGTTCTTGCTTTTTTGTGAGAAAGTTGCAATTGACCAGATTTATCTTCTCTTCTGTCCACCATTACTTCTACCTCATCGCCTACTTTAAGACCTTGGTTGTAACGGAATTCGTTAAGAGAAATAACACCTTCAGATTTGAAGTTGATATCTACGATAGCTTCTTTATCTGTTAATCTTACAACTTTACCAGTGATAACATCGTTATCTGTAAGGTCGTTCAAAGAACCATTATAGATTTCTTCCAATTCTTTCTTCTCGTTTCTGTCTTCTGCGTTAAGACCTGACTCGAAAGAATCCCAATCAAATTGTTCTGGTGCTACGTTTTGGTTCAAAAGAACCTCTGCTGAATTTGTCTCTTTTGACATTTTCTAATAAAATTTGTATTCCTATTTACTCAGACTTTGGCTTTGCTGTGACTCCTGAAAAATACGGAAGATGTTAATTGCTAATGTTTTACTTCGCCTAAAGTGCGTTCACAAAAGTGGTGCAAAATTAAGCAAAAAATTTGAAACAAACAATAATTTTCATTAAATTCGATTTCAATATAATTCATTGATAATCAAATTAAAATCAAATAAACATTTAGGAGCTATTTCCCGCTTTCCACTATATCTTTTTTATCATTGCGAACGAAGTGAAGCAATATGTTGAACCATTCGTCAATCGCAATAACAAAAAAGCATGCCGTTGCAAAACGAGGTACGAGTTTCGACGATTCTAAAAAGAAATTAAGAAACAGAGTCAATCGGGGATATGGGCGAAATAGCCAATAAATAAGCTTCGACAATTGAATATCAAATATCGAATCTTAAATTCAAGACTTTGAACCTCGAACCAAAAAGAATTACCTTTGCAAAATGGAATTACACTCAATCTTCAAAAAACTGCAGATTCAGGATATGAATCAAATGCAGGAATCTATATATAAAGCGTCGGAAAATGAAACTGATGTGGTTTTATTATCGCCAACCGGTTCAGGAAAAACCTTAGGTTTTTTATTTCCCGTTCTTAGAAATTTGAAATCTGACGTCAAAGGAATTCAAACCTTAATTCTAGTTCCGGCCAGAGAATTAGCATTACAAATCGAACAAGTTTTCAAATCGATGGGAACAGATTTCAAAGTTTCTATTGCTTACGGCGGACACGATAAAAAGATAGAAATCAATAATCTGATAGAAGCACCAGCTGTTTTAATTGGAACACCTGGAAGAATTGCTTATCACTTGAAAAACGAAAATTTCAACCCGGAAACTATCAAAACTTTGGTTTTGGACGAGTTTGACAAAGCTCTGGAATTAGGTTTCAAAGAAGATATGGAATATATCATCGGCTCGCTTAATGGACTTTCGCAACGTATTTTGACTTCTGCAACTGTGATGGACAACATTCCAAAGTTTGTAGAACTCAACAACGAAAAGAAAATCAATTTCCTAAAAGAAAATGAAGCAAAACCGAACATTCAGCTAAAAAAGGTAATGACAACACCTGAAGAAAAACTGAATACACTTTTCCAACTCATCTGTAAAATCGGAAATAAAAGAACTTTGATTTTCTGTAATCACAGAGATGCTGTGGACAGAATTTCTGAACTTCTAAGAGAAAAAGGAATCCAGCGGGAAACTTTCCACGGCGGAATGGAACAGGACGAACGAGAACGAGCTTTGCTTAAATTCAGAAACGATTCTGCAAGAATTTTAATTACAACAGATTTAGCTGCGAGAGGTTTAGATATCCCAGAAGTTGAGTCGATTGTACATTATCAATTACCGCCAAAAGAAGATGCTTTCATCCACAGAAACGGACGAACTGCAAGAATGAATGCGAAAGGTTTTGCTTATTTAATTATGACGGAAGACGAGAATTTTCCTTTCATCAAAAACAACACGCCAGAAGAAAACATTTCGGAAGCTAATCGAGTTCCAGAAAGAACTCCGAATCAAACCATCTACATCAGCGCCGGAAAAAAAGACAAAGTCAACAAAGTAGACATTGTTGGTTACCTAATCAAAAAAGGTGGCCTCGGAAAAGATGACATTGGTTTAATCGAAGTCAAGGACACAACTTCCTACGTTGCTGTCAACCGAAAAAAAACCATAGAATTGCTCAAACAATTAGCCAACGAAAAGTTGAAAGGCAAGAAAGTGAAAATAGAAATCGCTTATTGAGTTTATTAATCCATAAATATTATATTTGTCATCTTCAAAAAGTTTTTGATTACAAATGAAAATTAATTTACCGGACAAACTTTATTATTCCATTGGCGAAGTAGCCAAAGCATTTGATGTTAATACTTCGCTGATACGGTATTGGGAGCAGGAATTTCCAATTATTAAGCCTAAAAAAAATAAAAAAGGAAACCGTTATTTTACGCCTTCTGATATTGAGAATCTGAAGATTATTTATCATTTGGTTAAAGAAAAAGCCTATACGCTTGACGGTGCGAGAGTTGCATTGACAACCAACACCAAAATCTCCGAAACCATTACTATTATTGACAGATTGGAGTTTATCAAAGCTGAACTTCTGAAGCTTAAGAATTCTTTAAACGATTAATCTAAAGCTTGTTTAAATCTGTTCCAAATATTTTTACCACATAGACACATAGATTTATGCGAAAAGTAAGATAAAATAGGAGTTGGGCAAAAATACTATTTTATCTTTTTGAAATTTTTAACTTTTATATTTCTATTTGCCTATGTGACTTATACTATTTTTCAAAAAAATCTAGTAATATTTTTTTATTAATTATTGATTTTCGATTCATTTTTTATTTAACTTTGGTTAAAATACAAAAGATGAATCCAAAATTACCTTTCCAAATCCGGAAAAGGCAAATTTTAAGCCTTGGAATTTTCGGTATTCTCATTATTTTTTTACAGATTATTTTTTCGATTTATAAGAAAAACCAGCGTTACGAAAAACCTCAAATTACTTTCTATACGCCGAAAGTTCAAGAAATTATCTTGACTGAATTTAACCCCAACGATTTGGACGAAAGTCAATGGAAGAATCTTGGTTTCAGTGAAAAGCAGATTAAAACGATATTGAAATATAAAGATATTGTCGGGGGAAATTTCAAATCAAAAGCTCAATTCAAAAAATGTTATGCGGTTTCTGCTGAAAAATATGAATCTTTAGAGAAATACATTCTTCTTCCAGAATCTAATTCTGACTTCAAAAATCATCAACCTTCTTATAAACCTTACGAACAGAAAAAACTGAACATCAAAGGGAAATTCAATCCAGATTCTTACACTCAAAAAGATTGGGAAAATCTTGGCTTTTCTGAGAAACAATCGGCTGCTATTTTAAAATATAAAAATTATCTGGGTGGAAGTTTCATCAGCAAAGAAAAGCTGAGAGAATGTTTTATGATTAATGATGAACAGTTCTCGCAACTGTCACCTTATTTGATTTTACCTAGCAAAACGCCAGAAAATCTAGCTCAAAAATTTGAGAAAAAGAAAGAAAAGGAATCTGTAAAAATCAATAATTATTTTGATCCCAATGAGCTAAATGCTGAACAATGGCAAGCTTTGGGTTTTTCTGAAAAACAAGCCAATGTAATCGTCAATTATCGCGAAAGAAACTTGCGAGGAAGTTTTAAATCTTTGGAAGACATTCAAAAATGTTTTGTGATTTCATCGGAAAAATTTGAAGAAATGAAACCTTGGATTAGACTTTCTATTGTTGATAAACCTAAACAAACTGAAGAAAAAACTGTCGTTGCAGAAAAAAGTGATTTTTCAAAAATTAATCTTAATCAAATCACTTTTAAACAATTGCAGGAATTTGGATTTACCGAAAAAGATTCTGCTGGGATTTTGGCTTTCAGAAAGAAACTTGGTGGTTTCATAAACAAACAACAACTTTTGGAAACTTACGAAATTGACAGAGCTTTGGGCGAAAAATTAATCTATGTTGCAAAACTTGACAATTCAGATGTTCCAAAATATTCTTTAGCCAATGCCCCAGAAGATTGGCTGAAAAAACATCCTTACTTCCGATATTCCGCAGACAGAATTATCTTTTATAGAACCTCTTATCCCGATGATAAAAAAATCTGGAAATATTTGAAAATGAAACCCGAATACGAGGAAAAAATGAGACTTTATATTATTAATGATAAATGATAATTGATGGTTGATAGTTGATGATTGATGGTTTATAATTAAAAAATCACTCAAACGTTTTGCTGGAGTCTTCTAATAAACCATTCAATTCATTCATTTCCTGGGGAGTCAAATCACGCCATTTTCCTACGGGAAGATCAAGTTTTATATTCATAATTCTAACACGTTTGAGTTTCTTCACTTCGTAATCCAAATGTTCACACATTCTTCGGATTTGTCGGTTGAGTCCTTGTGTTAGAACGATTCGGAAATTCATTGTGTCGATTTTTTCGACTTCACATTTCTTAGTAACTGTGTCAAGAATCGGAACACCGTTTCTCATTTTCTCAAGAAACTTTTCCGTGATTGGCTTATTGACTCTTACATAATATTCTTTCTCGTGATTGTTTCTGGCTCTTAGAATTTTGTTGACGATATCGCCATCGGAAGTGAGCAAAATCAAACCTTCACTCGGTTTGTCTAATCGTCCAATTGGGAAAATACGTTTGGGATGGTTGATATAATCAACAATATTATTCTTTTCACGCTTCGTATCAGTTGTACAAACGATTCCAACCGGTTTATTGAAGGCAATATAAACGAACTCTTCTTCAACTTTTTTGATGGTTTTCCCATCTACGAAAATTTCATCTTCATCAGATACCTTAGTTCCCAATTCTGGAACTACACCATTGATAGTTATTCTGCCTTCTTCCAAAAGTTTATCTGCCGCTCTTCTGGAGCAGAATCCAACTTCTGACAAATATTTATTAATTCTAATTTTTTCCATATCCAATTTGCTATTAGAAATTAATCATTTCTGTAAGCAGTATATTTTTTGTTGCTAAAAATTGTTGCGCCAAATGAAAGTCCTACAAAAGTTGCTCCTGAAAGTTTATAATTCTGAGTGTAAATAAAAAACCCAATTTCGTTATTCAAACGTTTAGAAAATGCATCCTGATAACCTATTTTCAATCCATAATGCTCAGCATTATTAACATTAGAGTGATTAAACTGCTTACCATATTCTAATTCTATAAATCCTTTCCAATCATCTTTTCCAAGGTAGAACTTAGGTTGTATAATCCAGTTTAGAAGATGCTGATCATTTGCAATAAAATTATATCTAATCCCAGTTCCTAAAGCAAAAAAACGAAATATATGATAACCTCCAACCACACCAATTCCGTACGTAAAATCATTTGGTAAATAAGGCGCAACATATTGTTGATAGTACGGAGAATCTTTGTTCTGATTATCTTTAATTGAGTTCCCCAGATTATATCCAATCTGAACATTCGGACTGATGTAAAAACCCATCGTTTTACTTTTGCTATCTTCAGATTGTCCAAAAGCTAAAAAGGGAAACAGTACAACAAGAAAAAATAAATTTCTTTTCATTAAATATTATTGCTGTGAAATTTTAAAATCATCGTCAATAAAATCTGAACTAGCTTCAGTAACACTATAATCCCCAATTTTTGTTCTTCTAAGCTGAGTTAGATAAGCTCCAACTCCTAATTCTTGCCCAATATCGTGTGCAAGGCTTCTGATATAAGTTCCTTTGGAGCATCCCACAATGAAAGAAATGAAAGGAAGATTAATTTCTATATTGTTAAGATAATGAATTGTTGTTTTTCTAGACTTCATTTCTACTTCTTCACCTTTTCTTGCAAGGTCATAAGCGCGTTTCCCATCAATTTTAAGTGCAGAAAAAACTGGAGGTTTTTGATCAATTTCTCCAAGAAATTTTTCCAAAGTTTGGTGGATATTTTCCTCTGTAATATGACAATAATCGGTTTGTAGAATTTCTGGTTTTTCCGTGTCGTAAGACTCGGTTTGAACGCCAATTTTGATTTCTGCCCAATATTCTTTCGGCGCATCTTGGATTTCCGGAATTTTCTTTGTGAATTTCCCCGTGCATACTATGAGTAATCCTGTTGCTTGAGGATCCAAAGTTCCAGCGTGCCCAATTTTAAACTTTTTCGGTAACTCTTTAAATTCTCTTTTTAGCTTATATTTCAATTTATTGACAGCCTGAAAACTGGTCCAGTCCAGAGGTTTGTCCAAGAGAAATATGTATCCGGATTGTAATTCTTCTGCCGTCATTTTGAGTATTAGAGTTCTGAGTTGGAGGTTAGAGAGTTTTATTTAAACCAATAAAAATAAACCAACAAAGCAATACCAACAAAAATACGATACCAGCCCCAAGGTCGGAAACCATATTTATTCAACAAAGCAATGAAAGATTTGATTGCAATCCAAGCAACGACAAACGCAACGATATTTCCAATTACAAAAATCAAGATATGGTCTTGTGAAGCTAAAATCATCTCATAACCTTTCTGTGGATTTGGAGTTTCTTTACCCCAAGTTTTTACAAAAACAGAATAAAGTGTTACAGCTAACATCGTTGGAACAGCCAAGAAAAATGAAAATTCGGCAG
>DLND01000035.1:5285-7342 GCA_002476905.1 Flavobacteriales bacterium UBA7519 | reverse complement strand
AACCCGAACTCAGGTTAATTATCAAAATGTTAGACAATCAAACTTTTCTAATTACCGGAATTGCAGATGAAAATTCTCTCGCAATGAAAACCGCTGAAAAAATTCTTGCGAACAACGGCAAAGTGGTTTGTACAGGTTTGGGCGTAACGCCATTTCACAAAAATCTTTCCGAAAAAGCAGAATCTTTTCTCAATAAAAATTACGAAGACTTCGAAAATGCTTGTAAAAAAGTGTTGGGAAAAGATGTTTACACAGCGCCTTTGGATGTAACTTTGCCAGAAAGTTTAAGTCATTTTGCGGATGATTTAAAAACAAAAAATATTGAGCTGAACGGTTTTCTTCACGCTATTGCAATGGACAAAACCATTAGAAATAAATCAGTAAAACCAATGTTGGAAGTTACGGCAGAGGAATTCAATGATACGATGAATGTGTCTGCGTTTTCTCTGGTTACGCTTTGTCACGCTTTACTTGCAAACGGTGTTTTGCAAAACGGTGCTTCGATTGTTTCTTTGAGCTATATTGCTGCAGAGAAAGTTTCGTTTTTCCCTTACATCAATATGAGTATCGCAAAAGCTGCTCTTGAAAGATTAACGATTGAGATTGCTTATGAACTCGGAAAAAAATACGGAATCCGTGCTAACGCCATTAGATTCTCACCTTATATGGGAAGCAAAGCTGGAAACGCAACTTTGAAGTTTGAAGATGTAGAAAGAGCAAACAGAATCAGTCCGTTGGGAAATGCTTTGCCAGAAGATTTGGCGCACGAGATTGTTCATCTTTTCCGAAAAGACACCAGAATCACTGGCGAAATTCGTCATGTAGATGGTGGATTTCATATTATGGGATAACATTCATAATTTTAAATTAAAAATTCTAAATTTTAGATTTTTTAGAAATATTAAAATAGATTCAAGTCGCAAGCTTTGTGGCTTGAATTTTTATTTAGTTAAATTGCATCATCAAAATTATTTTAAAATTTATGAGACAAATAAAGACTGCTTTGTTGGCTTATGGTGGTTCGGGGAAACTTTTTCACGCGCCTTTTCTTGAGGTCAATGATGGATTTGAACTGATAGGCGCTTACGAACGAAGCAAAAAAAATATACAAACCGATTATCCAAACGTTAAAAGCTTTAATTCTCTGGAAGAAGTTTTGGAAAGTGATGCGGAACTGGTTGTTGTGAATACGCCAATTGACACGCATTTCGAATTCACAAAGAAAGTTTTGGAAGCCGGAAAACACGCTTTGGTAGAAAAAGCTTTTACGACTACTTCTGATGAAGCTGAAGAATTGCACAAATTGGCTAAAGAAAAGAATCTGAAACTTTGCGTGTATCAAAACCGACGCTATGACAGCGATTTCCGAACTGTGAAAAAAGTTTTGGAAGAGAATTATCTGGGTGATATTGTGGAAGCAGAAATCCGCTTTGAAAGATATAACCCTGAACTAAGTCCAAAAGCGTGGAAAGAAAACGGAAATCCTGGCGCAAGTATTTTGATGGATTTGGGTTCACACGTGATTGATCAAGCTTTGACATTATTTGGAAATCCGGAAAAAGTTTTTGCTGACATTAGAAAAACTCGAGAAAACACTCAGATTGATGATTATTTTGATATTCTTCTTTACTATCCTGACAAACGTGTGAGGCTGAAAGCCAGTTTTTTTGTAAAAGAAATGACACCTTCTTATGTTCTTCACGGAAAAAAAGGAAGTTTCCTGAAACACAGAGCCGACATCCAAGAAGACGAATTGAAATTGGGCAAAGTTCCGAATCGTGACAATTGGGGAACCGAACCTGAAGAAAAAACGGGACTTTTGGTTTACAACGATAGAGTTGTGAATTTCCCAACTTTTCAAGGAAATTATCTGGATTTCTACGATGACCTTTATAACGCAATTGTTAATGACAAAAAAGTTCCAGTGACTGCTAAACAAGCTTTCCATACTATGAAAGTGATTGAAGCGGCGAAGGAAAGTTCTGAGAAAGGAGAAGTTATATTTTTAGAATGAAAACATTTAAGTTTTTAATTTTTTCTGTAAATTTGATATAAAT
>DLND01000035.1:0-5185 GCA_002476905.1 Flavobacteriales bacterium UBA7519 | reverse complement strand
AAATTTGATATAAATAATTTCGAAAATGAGTTCCGCTGAATTACAATTAAAATTGGATATTATTAATAGAATAACTGAATTAAAGGAAATTCGAGTGATAAAAGAAATCAAAAAACTTTTGGATTTTGAACTCGATGAAGAGATTTACGTATTATCACAACAGCAAGAAAGTAGAATCGCTGAAGCAAGAAAAGAATATACAAATGGAGAAGTTTCCAGTGATGAAGAAGTGAAAAAAGAAATAGAAAAATGGCTAAACGAAAAATAGTCTGGACTAATTCTGCAAAATTTGAGCTTAAAGAAATATTAATCTATTGGACCAATAAAACGAACTCCAAAACTTACAGCAAAAAACTCAACAAATTATTTACTGAAGCCATCGATTTGTTATCACAACATCCAAAAATTGGAAGAACAACAAATGATAAAAACTCAAGAATAAGTATTGTTCGCAATTATTTAATCTTCTATGAAATAAATGTGAAAGAGATAATTATATTATCAATTTGGGATGCAAGACGAGATGAAAATCAAACAGATTTCGACTATTCCTAATTAAACAAAAATGACAAGACTCAGAAACTTCAAAAATTCTGAGTCTTTTTTTATTTGGATTTGTGATAATTCTTAAATTTACCTCCTGAAGAAAAATAAGCTATGATAAAAGCAGGACTTGTAGGCGCTGGACATCTCGGGAAAATCCATTTGAGATTACTGAATCAATCTGAGAAATACGAATTGGTTGGTTTCCACGATAATGATGCGGAAAATGGAAGAAAACTTGAAGCGGAATTTGGTTATAAATATTTTGAAAGTTTCGAAGATTTGCTGGATGAAATCGAAATGCTGGATATTGTAACGCCCACTGTTTATCACTATGATTATGCTGTAAAAGCGATTGAAAAAGGAATCCACTTCTTCATCGAAAAACCTGTTACACAAACCTTGCAACAAGCAGAAGAAATTCTTTACAAATGCAGAGAATTCGGAATCAAAGCGCAAGTTGGTCATGTGGAAAGATATAATCCGGCTTTCATTGGAGCGAAAGATTATATCAAAAATCCAATGTTTATCGAGATTCACAGATTGGCAGAATTCAATCCGAGAGGAACGGATGTTTCTGTAGTTTTGGACTTGATGATTCACGATTTGGATATTTTGCTGAGTTTGGTAAAATCTAAAGTGAAGCAAATCCACGCGAGTGGTGTTTCCGTCGTGAGCAAAACGCCGGACATTTGCAATGCCAGAATCGAGTTCGAAAATGGTTGTGTTGCCAATTTAACTACTTCCCGAATATCAATGAAAGCAATGCGAAAATCGAGATTTTTCCAGCAAGATGCTTATGTTTCTGTAGATTTCCTGGAGAAAAAAGCAGAAGTTATCCGTATGAAACCGGCGCCAGAAAATCCGTCCGACTTTGATATGATTATCGAAAACGCGGAAGGCGAGAAAAACCAAATTCTTTTCGAATATCCAAATATCCAACCTAACAATGCGATTCTTGATGAATTGGAAAGTTTTGCTAACGCGATTGATAATGATTTGCCAGTTCAGGTTTCTTTAGAAGATGGAACCGAAGCTTTAAAAGTGGCTTTGGAGATTATGAGGTTGATACAGAAATAATTATACTGATGATTGCTTACGACGAATTTGCACAATCCGAAATTAATAGACTAATTCCTATTCAAGATAGATTTAAGGAAGAATTTAATATTGATTCCTATGCAAATTGGTTTTATGATGATGAATCTGAAATTTTAAGATTACACAACAGTGAAGATGATGAAGTCTTCTTCAGATATATTCCGATTGGAACTTACTCTTTCCTAAAAAAAACTTGGATGTGGAGTTGGTTTAATAATTATCTGAATGAAAAAAATAAAATTGAAACTCTAAAAATCAAACAATTCGGTAAAGAAAATAATTTTGAAAAATTAACTACCGGTACTTTTCCAAGCGATACATTTGATGGTTGGGAATTTCTTGCAATAAGTCAAAGCATTTTAAAAGGAATTGGCGTCTATAATATCAATTGTGATAATTTGAATTATTACGTTCTACTGAAAGAAAAAATAGCTCCCGAAAACAATTCAGAAATAACAAAATTAAAACAGAAAAAATTAGAATGTGGCAATCACGGTTTTAAGCGTCCAGCTTTTGTTTGTCAACATTTAGAAATTGATTCTAACAATGGTTTTGAAGAAGCCTTTGAAACTTTTAAGGGAATGGATTTGGAGGAAGATGATGATTTTTCAGCGTGGTGCAATGACTGTGAAAAAAAACGAATTGAACACAATGGTTGGGATGATGAATCGATGAAATTCGCCAAAATAAAATTGGTTTGCGAAGATTGTTATTTTGAGATGAAGGAATCTAATTCGCGTAAATTGTAATATTCAAAACAAATAATGAATCTTAAATCTTTAGAATACCAACTCAAAAAGCGGCTTGATTTTCCTTACAATTGGGGAAGAAAGCAATCGGATGTATGGGATAGAAAAACGAAATTTATTTATCAAACTCAGGATTTTGAAAGTCTGGAAAATCATTGTAAAGATTTTGATTCAGAGTTGAGAAATTACGCTTTCAATCGTTGGCTTAACTTCTGGTCTGCAAAAGCGATTGAACAAATATTTACGAATCATCCAAGCGTCAGAAAAGAAGAAAATCAGTTTTCTAAAACGGTAGATTTTTACATTTCTGAGATTCCGTTTGATCATAAAAGCAGTGTGTTTCCAAAACAATTCGAGAAAAGTTTTGATTATGCGATTGAACACAAGAAAGAATTGATCGAATGGCTTTATCAAAATCAAAGTCAACAAGGCAGAAAACATTTTGAAAACCGTTTGTTTATTATTTTCTTCAATGAGAAAAGCAACGAACATTGGAAACTGAAAACTGAATTGGCCTTAATCCAAGAAAAGATTGAAGATTATCTGCGTAATTTTTCCAAGGACAATTTAGTTTCCTTAAATTTGGATTCTCACGCGATCCTGTCTGATATTATTTGGATCAAAGCTTAATTAATGAATTACATCGGCTCCAAAAACAAACTTTCGGATTTTATCAAGCAAAGCGTTTATCAAGTTGTTGGTAAAGATTTGAGCAAAAAAACATTTTGCGATCTTTTCGCTGGAACCGGAATTGTAGGACGCAATTTCAAAGCGGAAACCAAGAAAATAATAAGCAATGATTTTGAATTTTACAGTTATGTTCTTAATCGAAATTATATCGGCAATCATCAAAAAATTGAATTTAATAATCTGATTGAAGAACTGAATCTTCTTGAAGGAAAATCTGGTTTTATCTCAGAAGAATATTCAGAGAATGGAACATCAGAACGGCTTTATTTTTCAGAAGAGAACGGAAAAAAAATAGATTCGATTAGGCAAAAAATTGAGAAGTGGAAATTGTCTGAGAAAATCAATGAAGATCAATATTACTTTCTGCTTTGTTCACTTTTGGAAGCGGCTGATAAAGTTGCCAACACGGCTTCGGTGTATGGTGCGTTTTTGAAACAAATTAAAAAATCTGCGCAGAAAAAATTGGAACTTCTGCCTGCCAATTTTGAACTGACTAAAAACAAGCACGAGGTTTATAATAAAGATGCCAACGAATTAATCAAAAAAATCGAAGGCAATATTCTTTATCTCGACCCACCTTACAACGCGAGGCAATACGGTGCTAACTATCATCTTCTCAACACGATTGCGAAATACGATAACTTCTCACCAAAAGGAAAAACGGGACTTCGACATTATCAAAAATCAAAATATTGTAGTAAAATTGAAGTTTCAAAAAGCTTTGAAGAACTCATCAACAATGCGAAGTTTCAACACATTTTCCTAAGCTACAACAATGAAGGATTGATGACAGAAAGTGAAATTAGAAATATACTTTCCAAATTCGGGAAATATGATATATTTACAACCGAGTATCAGCGTTTCCGTGCAGATAAGGAAGAAAACAGAAATCACAAAGCTTCGGGAACGACAGAGTATCTTTATTATCTTGAGAAAAATTAAATAGAAATTAGATTTTAGAAGTTAGAAATTAGACTGACATTTGAAATTAAAATAAAAAATAAATATGAAAAACATTGTTGTAGTAGGCGCCGGAACTATGGGAAATGGCATTGCGCATACCTTTGCTCAAAGCGGATTTAAGGTTAATTTGGTAGATGTGAAACAAGACAATCTGGATAAAGCGCTGAAAACCATCACGAATAATCTGGACAGAATCATCGCCAAAGGTAATCTAACAGAAGAAGAAAAAACCAACACCCTTGGCAACATTACAACATTCACAGATTTAAAAGAGGCAGCACCCAAAGCTGATTTAATAGTAGAAGCTGCGACGGAAAATCTGGATTTGAAACTGAAAATATTTACTCAGATTGATGAGTTGGCGCCGGAAAACTGTATTCTAGCAACTAATACATCATCTATCTCAATTACTCAAATTGCAGCTGCAACCAAGCGTCCGGAAAAAGTCATCGGAATGCACTTCATGAATCCGGTTCCGATTATGAAACTGGTAGAAATCATCAAAGGCTACTCCACTACCAAAGAAACATTTGATGAAATTTTTGAATTGAGCAAAACTTTAGGAAAAGTTCCAACCGAAGTGAATGATTATCCTGGATTTGTCGCCAACAGAATTCTGATGCCGATGATCAACGAAGCTATCGAAACACTTTACAACGGTGTAGCTGGCGTGGAAGAAATTGATACCGTGATGAAACTCGGAATGGCGCATCCAATGGGACCTTTGCAATTAGCAGATTTCATAGGTCTTGATGTTTGCCTTGCTATTTTGAACGTAATGTACGATGGTTTCAAAAATCCGAAATATGCTCCGAATCCATTACTCGTCAATATGGTAATGGCAGGCAAAAAAGGCATAAAATCTGGTGAAGGTTTCTATGATTATTCCGAAAGTAAAAAGGCAGATAAAGTATCTAAAATGTTCGTGAAATAATCAATCTCCGGATTACAAAAATTAGTAATTTTAATCTACGATTAATAACTTTGTCAGAATCACCATTTGGTTCTGACTTTTTTATGAAAAAACTATGATTACTTTTAAACTCAAGCCCGCAAAAGAAAAATACATTCAGATATTACTGGTTATCATCACGTACATTATGATAATTCTTCGGTTTCTTTTAAATGAAAAAGGACGT
>DLND01000169.1:5201-9214 GCA_002476905.1 Flavobacteriales bacterium UBA7519 | reverse complement strand
TTGCTTATGAAATCGACTGCGACAGATGGTGTGATTTTGAAATCGCGGAGAAAAGATTTCTATATTTTTATTCGCCCAAAAATGTCTGAACAATAATCTAGATTAGATATTGCCAATCACAAACATATTTTCCATCGTTGGAACAGCACTTCCGCCTTGTTTTTCAAGGGTAATTGCAAATGCTTGAGCATTAGGAATATTTGCTAAAGATACCTTGCTGTCCTTTTCTTCGCTATACATTCCTGCACTAATGGGTTTTCCATCGGCTATAGCCCAAAGTTGATACTGCATACCTTCAGGTGCCTTAGGAAGATTTTCAGCATTCAGGTAAACATCTTTTGTCTTTTTATCCCAGAAAACTACAGCTTTCGAATCTGCGTGTTTTTCAACACCTCTTAGAGAAACTATCATCATATCACGATCCGTAAACATTTTTAGTTTTTGGTTCATTTTCTGATTAGCAGAATCGAGGTTATTTATCTCATTTTGTAAAGCCATAAACCTATCTTTATTAACGGATTGATCATTCATCCAGAATAGATTTCCAGCAAGACTACAAGAAAAAGAAGCTGCAAAAGTATTCTATCTACCATTAATGTTCTTGCTTTCTCCATGTTGTATTTCAAAAGGAATCTTAGATATAAATGTGTTTAGAGTTATCTGGTAAAGTTCATTTTTGTTCTGATGCCAGAGAAATGGGTAAAAGCTCATTGTTAAGAGGATTCAAGTGGCTTATCACCTATTTATTTAATTGTTAATCTAATATTTCGAGAGAAATCAAGTAGAACTCAAATAGACTTCTGTAATGACGCCTTCACCGATTTTGACAGTATTTAAGAAAAGTTCAAAGTCCAAACCATTGTACAAGCCTTTAATGTTATCTAAAACAGAAATATTTGTAGTAACATTCTCGCCGGGAAAAACAAGTTCGGTATCAATATAATTCTGAATACAAAAAAAATCTTTGTTAATAAAAGGAAATCTTAAAACACACCTGAAGCCAGACGAAAATGGTGAAGTCAGTCCGCTTTTGTAGCTGGAAAAATAGGTTATTTGCGCTTTAAAATTGGGTTTTCTCTCCATCTGGTGAATATATAAAATCTAACGATTATGAATAACATATTCGTGATACTAATTATTTATTTTTTTAAAAATTTAAATGAATGTTAGGTATAATAATAAAAGTTAGCTTAATTTTAACCGATAGCACACTATTTGCTTATGCTAAAATTTTAACAAAACTACTATTGAAATTGAAACTCAACTGGCGTAAAATTCTTAGACGTACACTCATAACTGTTATTAGCATTTTTGTTTTTATCTTGTTGCTAATAATTAGTTTGCGTATTCCCGCTGTTCAAAACTATGTTAAGGAAAAACTAATTGTTTATCTGGAAGGAAAAATCAAAACCAAAGTAAGCCTGGAAAAGGTTTATGTCGCTTTCCCGAATAGCCTTGTGATGGAAAACCTCTATCTAAAAGGGCAAAAAATCGACACGCTTCTTGCGGTTAAAAAATTCGATGTAGGATTGGATATGTGGCAGCTGATGAAATCTAAAGCAGACTTGACATCCATTGATTTGGAAGGTGTAAGAGCCAATGTTGTCAGAGATCCTCAGGGCAAATTCAACTTTGACTATATCATTTCTGCTTTTGCAACATCGGACAAAGAACAGGAACAGAAACCTTCAAAACCATTTATTATTTCACTGGATAGAATTAATCTTAAAGATATTGGCATTACTTTTAAAGATCAGCAGTCCAGAAATGATATCAATGTTTACTTCAAATCCTTTGATACAAGGGTGAAGACCTTTGACCTGCAAAATAATTCTTACGCAGTTAATGAAATCAATCTTGATGGTTTGAAACTAAAACTGAAACAAGATCTGATAGAAGAAGTTTCCAAAAATGTGGAACAGAAGGTGGATTCATTGAACCAGAAAAAACCAATGCAGCTAGGTCTCAACCGGATAAAACTGACTAATTTTAATGTCGATTATGGGGATGACAACACCAAGACATTTGCAAAAATTCTTTTTAATGAATTAAGCACTAAAGTTAATAAACTGGATCTTCAGAATAATTCTTATGATGTAGATAATGTGACTTTATCAGGTGCAAACATTAATGCCAACCTCTTTCTACCTGCTGCCAATGCTAACAGTACAACTGAAGGAAAAGTTTCAAATAAGAATAATTCCACACAAAAAGCAATGCAACTTCTTTTAGGAAAGCTGAATTTGGATGATGTAAAAGTGATATACAATAACACGGCTGTGACACCCACAAAAGCAGGAATGGATTTTAATCATCTGAATTTTGGAAAGCTTAATGTAGATGTCCGTGATTTTAAAATGCAGAACGGAACTTTTGCTGGCAAGGTAAAATCAGCAGAAATACAGGAATCCAGAGGTCTTAATATTCAGAAATTTAATACAGATTTTGTTTATACAGAGAAGCAAGCATATCTAAAAGATCTATATCTTCAGACGCCTAAAACCATTTTGAGAAACGAAATAGTCCTGAACTATGATTCGGTAGAACAACTGTCCGCCAATCCAGGCGCTGTAAAGTTATCTGCCAATATCAAAAATTCTAAAATTGGATTCGCTGATATATTGAATATTGTTCCGACTCTCAGAAACACAGCGCCTTTTAATAAATATCCTAATGCCATTCTGAATGTCAATCTTCAGGCAGAAGGTCTGGTAAATGACCTTTTGATAAGAGATTTAAAGCTTTCCGGTCTCGATCAGTTGAGAGTTACAGCTTCCGGAAGAATTAAAAATGCAATGAATCCGGATCAGCTTTATTACGACCTTAGGATTGGTGAGCTGGCATCATCAGGCAAGACGGTATTCAATCTTGTGCCGAAAGGAACTATTCCTTCTAAAATTGCTTTGCCTTCTCATTTTAGCATCAAAGGCTATGCGAAAGGAACCACTAAAGTGATTAACACAGATCTTAATCTTTATTCGACATTAGGCAATGCAGCAGTTGTGGCTAAAATGGATATGCGTAGAAAAAATCGTGAGTTGTTTGATATCAAAGCGAATTTACAGAATCTGAATGTTGGCAAATTAATTCAGAATAAAGATTTAGGAAGGATTTCAGCTGTCATTAATGCAAAAGGGCAGGGTTTTGATCCGAAGATAATGTCTGCGCAAATTGCTGGTTCTGTGAGATCTGCAACATATAAAAATTATACCTATCAGAATATGAATCTGAAAGGTAAAATCAATCGTGGTGCATATAATGTTAATTTGGATTCCAAAGATCCGAATGCCAATCTGCATATCGCAGCTTCAGGCGTTTACAGTGATAAAAATCCAACTATCAAAATTAATGGCGATGTCAAAAAGCTGGATCTGAATAAGCTTGGTTTCTACAGCTCTCCGATGATTTTAGCTGGATCTATTGACGGAGATTTCAGAAGTCTGGATCCGGACAATCTCAATGGTTATCTTAATCTTCAGAATTTTGCAATCTCGGATACCAAAGAAGTTTACCCCGTTCAGGAAATAAAGCTCAATGCGCTTTCTACAGCAGATTCTACGAAAATCAATTTCAATTCTCAGATTGCGGATTTGGAGCTAAAAGGGAAATATAAACTAACGCAGATCTTCGGTGCATTGTCTCAGACAGTGAATCAATACTATCAGTTTCAAAAACCAGGTAAATCAAAGAAAATTGAGGCTGGCCAATACTTCACGCTCAATGCGACCATTAAAAATGATGATCTGATCAGGAAGTTTGTTCCCCAACTGAAAAGTTTTGAAACCATCAATGTTGCAGGAAATTATAACGCCGATTCCCAGTTGATAGAATTGGACGCCAAAATCCCGCAGGTTAGCTACGGATCCAATACGCTAGAAAATACAAATCTGCAATTGACCAATCAGAATCAGGCTTTGCAATATAATTTAGACGTTGCAAGTCTGAAAAGCGAGAGCTTTGCTCTAAATAAAGTTAATATTAATGGCGATGTGGCCAATAATATTATCAATTAT
>DLND01000169.1:3880-5148 GCA_002476905.1 Flavobacteriales bacterium UBA7519 | reverse complement strand
TATAACATCACGACGAAAGATGAAAAAGATCAGACGCAGTTCCTGATTGTTGGTGATGCCAAATCAATGAACGACATCACAGAAATTTCTCTAAAGCCAGATGGTCTGAAACTGAATTATATGGATTGGAACGTGGCTAAAAATAATAAGATACAGATTTTCGGTCAGGGAATTGTAGCGGATAATTTCAGATTATCTAATGCTGACGCAGAGATTTCTTTGCAGTCCGAAAGTAGTTCGCCAAACAGTCCGCTCAATGTCACTCTGAAAGATTTTAAAATTGAAACGATTACGGAGATCATCAAAAAAGATTCGCTTCTGGCCAAAGGTACTATTAACGGAACTGCACAGCTGAGGAATCTGACCAAAAATATGACCTTCACTTCAGACATTGATGTGACTGATTTGTTTGTGTTTGGCAGTCCGGTCGGCAATCTTGATATTAAGGTCAATAATCAGTCGGCTAACTTGTTGAATGCTGATATTGCTTTGACAGGTAATGAGAATGATGTGAAAATCTTGGGTAATTACAATACAGCTTCCAGCAGCTTTGACCTGAATCTGGCGATGAACCAACTTCAAATGAAAACGCTTCAGGGCTTTACGATGAATGCGATTACAAATACGGAAGGTTATCTTTCCGGCGATCTGAAAATTACGGGAACGACTGATGCGCCAAGAATTATTGGTGATGCCAAGCTTAATAACGTCGGACTGATGATTGCCAAAACGGGCAGCGATTTCAGAAATATTAATGACAAAATTGGATTTACCAATCGAGGCATTGAATTCGATAACTTTAAAATCAATGACAAAGACGGTAATTCGCTCAATATAGACGGACAGGTTCTAACGCAGACTTACAGGGATTTTGCTTTCAATCTGGATATCAACGCCAAAGATTTCAAGGTTGTTAATTCAAAAAAATCAAACGATGCTTTGATGTATGGCATTTTATCAATTGATGCAGCGCTGAAAGTCCGTGGTAATCTTGATCTGCCAAAAGTGGACGGCCGATTGGCTGTTGCGGATGATACAGATTTTACATTTGTTCTCCCGCAGTCCACGCCATCATTACAGGAACGTGACGGTATTGTTGAGTTTATTGATCAGGATCAGATTGCACTTAACAAAACCATTACAGCAGATTCTTTGAACGCTCCAAGCAAAATCAAAGGGATGGATGTAAGCGTGAATATCGAAGTTAGTAAAGAAGCAAAAATGTCTTTGTTGATTGATAAAGCTAATGGCGATTTTGTTAAATTACA
>DLND01000169.1:0-3820 GCA_002476905.1 Flavobacteriales bacterium UBA7519 | reverse complement strand
AATTACAGGGAGAGGCCGAGCTGACTGGCGGTATTGATCCGTCTGGAAAAACAACTTTAGTGGGTGTTTATGAAGTGGAATCCGGAAGTTATGAAATGACCGTAAGCGTTCTGAAACGTAAGTTCGATATCCAGAAAGGAAGCACAATTACTTGGACTGGCGAACCGACTACTGCACTGCTGAATATTACCGCAATTTATAAAACGGAAACAGCTCCAATTGATCTGGTGGAACAGCAGCTGAGCGGAGAAAGTAACACGACATTGAATCAATTTAAACAAAGAATTCCGTTTAACACACTGCTGAAAATGAAAGGCGAACTTCTGAAACCTGAAATCAGTTTTGATATTACCACCGATGAAAAAAATAATTCGGTTTCATCCACTGTCACAGATATTGTAGACCAAAAGTTATCACAAATCAGAACGCAGGAGTCAGAATTGAATAAGCAAGTTTTTGCTTTACTTTTGCTGAACAGATTCATCGGCGAAAATCCTTTCGAATCCAGTGCAGGACTTTCTGCCGAAGCGATGGCGAGGCAAAGTGTTAGTAAAATATTATCTCAGCAAATCAATAATCTGGCTTCGGATCTAATAAAAGGGGTTGATCTCAATTTTGACCTGGAATCTTCCGAAGATTATTCTTCCGGAGAAAAAAATACAAGAACTGATCTGAATGTGGATATCAGCAAAAAACTGCTGAATGACCGTCTGAAAGTTTCTGTGGGCAGTAATTTTGGGCTGGAAGGTGATGCAAGACAGAATGAAAATATGACCAATATTGCAGGTGATGTTACAGTGGACTACAGCCTCTCACGTGACGGAAGGTATACACTGAGAGCTTATCGTAAAAACGAATACCAAGTGGCGTTGCAAGGACAGATTGTAGAAACCGGAGTTGGTTTCATCATCACGCTGGATTATGATAAATTCCGTGAGATTTTTCAGAAATCCAGAGAAAGGTCTAGAAAAGAAAAGCAGAAAGAAAACAATAAAGCCGTAGAATTCAAATAATGAAAATCAGATTTCAACAACATATAAGACAAGTTTTATTTTTCGGAACAATAAGTTTTGCTGTTTCCTGCAGTAATACAAAATACTTGAAGGAAGGGGAAATGCTTTACACCGGTGCAGAGATAAAAATTGAAAATGACAGTCTTTCCAAAAGTAGCAAGAAAGCTCTGAAAACTGAATTGGAAGATAATCTCACCCCGAAACCTAATTCCAGTTTCCTCGGACTGAGACCTAAATTATTTTTCTACAACATTGCCAAAGAGCCGAAAAAAGAAAAAGGTTTTAATTACTGGCTGAAGTATAAAATAGGAGAGAAGCCGGTTTTGCTCAGCGATGTAGACAGAGAGTTTAACAAAGATATTATTGTCAATTATTCCGAAAACAAAGGTTACTTCAATGCCAAGGCAACTTATGATACAGTTTCCAACAATAAAAAAGCCCAAGTTATTTATACTTTGCGGCCAGGAAATCAGTATCTTATTAATAAGGTTAAATTTCAGAATGATTCGATTCCTGTGACAGATGAGATCGTTAAAGTCTCGGATAAAACATTACTAAAAGAAGGCAATCCCTTCGATCTAGGTGTAATCAAGTCGGAAAGAGAACGTATTGATAATCAGCTTAAACAAAAAGGGTTTTATTATTTCCATCCTGATAATCTGATTATTCAGGCTGACAGTACGGTGACCAAGAACCATAAAGTTGAGCTTAATGTGAAACTCAAAGAAAACACACCGGACCTAGCTAAGCAGCAATTTACGATTGATAAGGTTGTTGTTTTCCCGAACTATAACATCCGAGATGTGAAAGACGGTAAATACAATATTCCGATGGATAGTGACTCTCTTCGGAAGTATGCCCACGATGATATCTACGTTATAGATCCGGAACAGAAATTCAAACCGAAGATTTTTGATCGTGCTTTATATTTCAAAAAGGGTGATCTTTATAACAGAGCAGATCATAATCTCACATTGAACCGATTGATCAATCTTGGCGTTTTTAAATTTGTGAAGAATGAATTTGTAATTTCAGACTCGCTGAATCATAAATTCGATGCCTATTATTTGCTGACGCCAAGGCAGATTCAGTCCCTGAGGCTGGAAGCTCTGGGAAGAACAAACTCTGCTAACTATGCAGGAAGCGAGCTTAATCTGAACTGGACTCACAGAAATCTGTTCCGTGGAGCTGAACAGTTTAAAGCCTCTGTTTATGGAGCTTTTGATGTTCAGATTGGTGGCCCGAAGGATGCAAAAAATCTTTTCCGAGCTGGAGCCAATGCGCAACTTTCAATTCCAAGAATTGTGGCGCCATTCAGATTTAATTCTTCAAGTGCTTTCGTTCCGAGAACTAATATTTCTATTGGATATGAATTTCAAAACCGTACGGAATATTACACGCTTAACACATTCTCAGGCTCTTTCGGGTATCTGTGGAAAGAAAATGTAAGAAAAGAGCACGATCTGAAAATTATAGACATTACTTATATAACGCCTGCGAATGTCACACCACTGTATGATTCTATTTCAGCAAAAAGTCAGGCACTACAGCGTGTTGTGCAGAAGCAGTTGATATTCGGACCTACTTATTCTTACACTTATACGAATACAATGCTTCCAAAAAAGAATACGATCTATTATAAAGGAACATTGGATTTGGCAGGGAATCTGACAGGACTTTTTTCTGGAGCCAATGTGAAAGATGGGAAACAAAAATCGATATTCGGGGTTCCGTTTAGTCAATATGCGAAGATGGAACACGATTTTCGTTTTTATCACAAGCTTGGTGACAAGTCTTCATTCGCTTCCAGTTTTATTGGCGGTATTGCTTATCCTTATGGCAATTCGGATAATATTCCTTTTTCTAAGCAATTTTTTTCCGGTGGTAGCAATAGTATCCGCGCATTTCGGGCTAGAACGCTCGGTCCTGGAAGTTTTGATCCAAGAACGATTAAACAGGGTTATTACTTTGATCAATCTGGTGATATCAAGCTGGAACTTAATGCAGAATATCGCGCTAATATCTATAAATTCCTGAATATCGCATTCTTTGCAGATGCTGGAAATATCTGGTTGGTTAACGATGACATACAAAGACCAGGCGCCAAATTTTCCAGTGATTTTCTAAGCGAAATAGCTGTAGGAGCCGGATTTGGTTTGCGACTGGACTTCTCAATTCTGATTCTCAGACTGGATCTGGCAATGCCCTTTCGCGTTCCTTATTATGAAAAAGGCGATCGCTGGACATTTGACAAGATTAACTTCGGAAATTCTTCTTGGAGACGGGATAATTTGATTCTTAATATTGCGATTGGTTATCCTTTTTAAATCATTTTGTAAAAACAGAGAAACGTAATGTTTATATTCTAAATCTCATTATTTAACTCATTTTCCTCCTAGGCAGTCCAATCTCGTGTTCCTGAGGATAAGGTTTTCTGAAGGTCATACTTACATCTTCCCGGATATTGTTATAAGCTTCGTAGGCTTTGTCTTTATCCAAAGTGTATCGAGGGTCAGGAATAAAGGGCATTTTTGCCATTTTTAATATGGTAATGGTGGGAAAATGAAAATCGACTTCCACGGTACCTAATAGAAGATAGCATCCACCACCCTGAAAAGGATATTGTGAAAGATTATCCGGAAAGTGGGCGGTATCAAAATATTCTCCTTGCGCATCAATCCATGTTCCGAAAAACATCGTCCCTCTTTTGGTGGGAACGTGTTTTCGGGATATCAGATAAGCCAGCATTTTGACTTGCTTTTTATGGTATTTCGTAAGGTCTTTTGCCATCACACTTCCCCTATATT
>DLND01000069.1 GCA_002476905.1 Flavobacteriales bacterium UBA7519 | reverse complement strand
ACACAGATAATTTTGGAAATTTTTCAATCGCTGGAAAAATGAGTGATGAACTACGATTTGCTAAAGAAAAATATAAAGGCGAAAGAATAAAGATCAATAATGATTTGCTAAAAGTCATCCTACAACAATTGCCACAGGAAATAGAAGAAGTTAAGATTGTCAACAAAAGACTTGCAGAATCTCAGGAAGAAAAACTAAGAAAAGATATCGGACTACCAAAAGGATCAGAAAAACCCCGTGAAAAACCAGCCGATTTAGCCGATGATTTCCTAAGAATTCCACCTAAAGTTAATATTCAAAATATTTATGATGCTATTAGTGGAAAATCCAGACGACTAAAACGACTTTACAAATACGAAGACTTACAAGAAGGTTTAGTTTGGATTAAGACTAATGTTGACTTAGAATATTTTGCTGAAGCAGGAATTTCGCCAGATAAGTTAAATGATTTTCTAATGTTTGCATTGCAAGATGAACAGGTTCTAAGGTATATGAAAGCCAAAAATTTAGGCGGACTTACCGTTTCTTTGGATAATCATATTGGTGCATATCTGGAAAAAATTGGTAAAAAATGATTTTTTTACGGGAATATTAGTTGTAATTCAATAATTCGTTAAATTGCGTCAATATTAATAGACCTTAATAAATGAAACTATACTTTAGTGTTAACTTCGGAACTAAAGTTGGCCAACGACTCGTTTTGCGCCTGTTTGAGGACAAAACAGAGCATCGTGACTATGACTTAACTTATTCCGAAAATAACAACTGGACCACAGAAATTGATTATTTTTCAAAATCAATTCTCTACAAATATCTTGTCGTGAACGAAGATGGGGAAGTTTTGGAGGAAGAGATTCCTTTTCACAAGCTCAATCTTCCAAACAGTTTTAAAGAATTTGTAATCTTTGACCAATGGAATCTCAAAAACTTTCCTGAAAATTATTTAACCAACAAAATTCTGCATAATCGTTTGCAAGGTTTTCAGCCTGCAAAACAACCGGTAGTTAAGAAGCATACGCATCTTTTCAGAATAGAAGCGCCACTTTATCATCCAAACTGGCAATTGGTTTTGGTTGGAAATGTGGATGCTCTGGGAAATTGGGATTACGAAAAAGCTGTTGAACTGAGCGAAACAGATTATGGCGTTTGGGAAACCGGCGTTGAAATCAATTCTCATCAGACAATTCTTTACAAATACGCGATTAAAGATAAAAATACCGGCAAGGTTTTTTACATAGAACCAGGCGAAAACCGTTGGGTTTTCGGAAATCCAAATAAGGATATTCTTTACGTAAAAGCGGACCATTATTTCAAATTCGATAATCATACGCTTTGGCATTCTGCGGGCGTTGCGGTTCCTGTTTTTTCTTTGAGAACTGATGACGGTTTCGGTGTTGGAGAATTTCCTGATATCAAAAAATTGGGAGATTGGGCTAATGAAACCAAATTGTCTGTCATCCAAATTTTGCCGATCAACGATACAACTGCAAATTACACCTGGACGGATTCTTATCCTTACGCCGCGATTTCGGTTTATGCACTTCATCCGCAATATCTCTCGATAGAGAAATTAGAATATGCTTTGCCAAAAGATCTTGTTAAAGATTATCAGGCAAAAAAAGCAGAACTGAATGCTTTGAGTTTGATTGACTACGAGCAGATGATTTCCGGAAAATGGAAATATACAACGGCTGTTTTCGAAGCAAATCAAGAAGCGATTCTTAAAGATAAAAACTTCAAAAAGTTCATTAAAGATAATGAAGAATGGCTGATGCCTTACTCTGCTTTTTGTGTTTTGAGAGACAAATACAAAACGCCCAATTTTAATGAATGGAAGACTCATAAAAAATATGTTGCAGGAAAAGTAGCGACACTTTATTCACCAAAGCATAAAGAATATTCTCAATTAATGCTTCACGCTTGGGTTCAGTATCAATTGCATTTGCAGTTACAAGATGCTGTAGAATATCTTCATAAATTGGGGATTTCCGTAAAAGGAGATTTGCCGATTGGGATTTATAGATATTCTGTAGAAGCTTGGACAGAGCCTGAGTTATTCGGAATGGATTTCCAAGCCGGAGCACCGCCTGACCAGTTTTCGGATTTGGGACAAAACTGGGAATTCCCGACTTATAATTGGGAAGTGATGAAAGCAGACGGTTACCAATGGTGGAAAAAACGTTTCAAAGTTTTGGAGCAATATTTTGATGCGATGAGAATTGACCACATTCTTGGATTTTTCAGAATCTGGAGAATGCCGATTTCTGCGACTCAAGGTTTGTTGGGATATTTTTATCCGGCGCTTCCTGTGACTGAGAAAGAGTTTGCAGACAGACAGATTCCGTTTAATTTTGACCGTTATGTAAAACCGTTTGTGAATGACCCGATTCTTTGGGAGAACTTCGGAGATGCGAAAGACAAAGTTCAGAATCATTTTTTCGATAATCATCATAACGGCGTTTATACTTTCAAACCAGAATTTGATACGCAGAGAAAATTAACCGATTATTTCAAGAAAGAATCTTGGGATTGGGCAGAAGAAAAATTGATTTCTTTGGCTGGAAATGTTCTATTCTTAACTGAAGAAACAGAAAACGGAACTGTTTATCATCCAAGATTTAATATTGCTAAGACTACTTCATACAAGTATCTTCCGGACTGGGAAAAAGCAAAATTGCTTGACCTTTATAATGATTATTTCTTCAAACGTCAGGACGGACTTTGGTATCAGAAAGCAATGGAGAAATTACCAGCTTTACTGAATTCTACAACGATGTTGATTTGTGGCGAGGATTTAGGATTGGTTCCGGATTCGGTTCCTGTTGTGATGGATAAGTTGGCGATTACCGCTTTGAAGGTTCAAAGAATGCCTTCTGAAAATATAGCTTGGTACGACCCGAAAAATGCAAGTTATCTTAATGTGGTTACAGCGTCTTCTCACGACAGCTCTACGCTGAGACAATGGTGGCACGAAGATAGAAATTTGATTCAAAAATATTTCAATAATCAATTAGGGCAATATGGAACTGCGCCTTGGGATCTAACTCCGGAATTGTCAGAAATGATAATGAAACAGCATCTTTACACGGATGCAATGTTGGCGATTTTCCCTATTCAGGAATTTTTGGCAACCGATCAAGAATTGATGAATCCGAATATGGATGAGGAGAGAATCAACAATCCTGCAGTTTTCCCACATTATTGGAGATACAGAATGCATCTGAAATTGGAAGATTTGAAAACCAAAGACAGGTTCAATCAAAAAATTGCAAGTTGGGTTGAAAACAGTGACCGATTTTAATCCGCAAAAATAAACTTTAAAGCCTTTCAAGTTTTTGAAAGGCTTTTTTTTGTTGAAAATTATTGCTCTGATTATCAGATATAAATTTGATTCTTGAATTGAATTTTGATTCGAAATCTAAATTTTCGTTTAACTTTTATTATTCGTCAATATCCAAAAGATAGAAAGTTTCATTTTAAGGAAAAAATGGATTTTCAAACTTAATTTAAAAATAAAAGGAATGAAACATTAAAAATGTTCCATTTGACAATTAACAAAATAAATAAGAACAAATGAAAAAGATATTTTTAACTCTTGCTATTATTTTTGGAGGATTAGTTTCTGCACAAGATTATTATGACACTTATCCAAACGATTATAACGGATACGAATATTATGATGATTCCTACGATTATCCGGACGATTATTATTACAACTATCCAACGGATTATTATCCGGATCAATATTATCAAGGATATTATAACGACTACCGAAATGCGGTTTTCTCTGTGAACTGGAATCAGTTTTTTGTGCAATACAGACTGACGCCTTTCCAAATAGATCAGATTTTGGCACTCAATAATCGTTTTGCTTCATATGCCGCTTGGAATGCTTATTACGGTTGGAATCCTGACAGATGGTATTATGACAGATTTTATGCTTTGCAAAATATCCTTGGTCCTAGAGTTTTTGTAATTTATCAGAATGTTTATTTCCGTGGTGCAAGTCCGTTTGTGTATTACAGAAACCGTTGCGTGAACTTCTATGCAAGACGTTATCCGGTAAGACCAGTTTACAGAAATGTGAATATTAATATCTACAAAGTAAACCGAGGAAATTTCCGAGAAGGATTTAGAGAAAATGTCAGAAATCAAGGAATGATAAACCCAACCAGAAATAACGGAATCCGAAATGATAATCCAAGAAGTGGTTCTAACGGAAATAATTGGGGAGGAATCCGAGGTTCTGAAAATAATGGAATCAGAAATCAGCAAAACTCAGGAATCAGAACTAATGAAAATAGAGGAATCAGAAATTCTGGTGGCACAAGAGATAATAATTTTGGAGGAATAAGAAGCGGAAATAATTCTGATAATGTAAGAAATCAATCTTCTCCTAATATTAGAAATCAAGGCGGAATCAGACAAAATCAAAACTCTGAAAGAATAGAAAATAGAAGTAACGAACGTTCTATCCAGAGAAATTCTACCCCAAAGTCTGAAAGTGGAAATAGAGGTTCTGGAGTGAGATTTACTTCTAGATAAAAATAATTTAACAAAAATTTATAATATCAATAACTTAACATTATAAATTAAAGTAAATCCAACAAACAGATAAAAATTATAAATATTAAAATCAATCAAAATGAAAAAAATTAATTTTAAGCGCGGCATTTCTTGGACTAGGAGTTTTTGGATTTGCACAGACAACTTCAGATAGAAAAGGAAATTTTGAACAAAAAAAGGCAGCGCATATGCTGGAGATGAAGCAAGAGCTTAATCTTACAGATGCGCAAGTTGCCCAAATAAAAACTTTACACGAGAAAAAAGCTGCAGAGAGAAAGCAGGAAATGGCAGCCAAGAAACAAGACCGAATGAAAATGATGAAAGATAATGAAGCTGAAATGGAAAAAATCTTAACGCCTGATCAGTTTAAAAAATTTCAGGCACTGAAAGAGAAGAAAATGGCAGAGAGAAAAGAACATTTTCAAAAAAGAAAAGCTGCAAATACAGCCGTAGTTAAGTAAGTTATTTTTTAGTGGTTAATTTTGTGAAAGAGTGGATTTTTATCCGCTCTTTTTTTATATTTGGAAAAAATAACAATTATGGTAAGTGAAAAAATAATAAATCTCATCAACGAACAAATTACTAAAGAACAATATGCAGCCCAGCTGTATCTTTCTATGAGTGCGTGGTTTTATACCAAAGATTTGGAGGGGATAGCTAACTATTTCCGGGTGCAGTCCAAAGAAGAACTGATGCACGCAGACAAGATGTTTGACTATGTGCACGATATCGGCGGAACTATTATATTAAATGAAATTCCCAAACCCCCATACGAATTTTCCAGCGCTCAGGAAATCTTTGAAAAAGCCTTAGACCACGAAAGATTGGTTACTAAAAGTATTTTTAATATTGTGAAAGCCGCCAACGACGAAGGCGATTTTGCAACCACAAGCTTCCTGCAATGGTTTATCAATGAGCAGGTGGAGGAAGAATCCAGTGCATCGCTTTTGGTTACGAAGATCAAAATGGTAAAAGACAATCCGTCTGCGTTGTATCTCTTTGACCAAGAATTGGCGCAAAGGGTTTTCAATCCAGCTGCTGAGAATTAATTAAAAAAAGAAAATCCCGGGAAATTATTTTCTCGGGATTTTGTTTATATATAGATCACGTCTGTTTTGATGACTTTCTTCCCAAATTGTTCGAGCTTATTTTTATAAGTTTCAACTTGTTTCTGATCTTTCTCCTTTTCTTCGCCAGTTTTGAAATCTACAATGATAAAACCATTTTCAGTTTCAATCAAACGGTCCGGACGATACGTTTTGGACTGCTCGTTTTCTGTCGCAAACATTTCTCTTTCATTGATGATTTTCAGATTCTCAGTAAAATAAACAGAATAATTTGCATCATTAAGAACATTTTCAATCCTTTCCAGAATCGATGTTTTTTCTTCATTGGTTATTTTTCCTTCTAACAAATAAGAATTGAGAACTTTCGTTACATCTTTCTTGGTTTTGATTTGGGACAGAATCTCGTGGGTGAAAATTCCCATCCTTACGTGCTCTACGCGATTTTGGTAATTTTTAGAAGTTGTTGCAATTTCTATATTCGATACTTTTTCAGTTTGTTGAGAAATCGAATTAATATTTTCTGACTGATAGTCTTTCTTCTCCTTTTTCTTTTGCTTCTTCAAATCAGAAACTGGGAAAATATCGAATGAATCTAATGATTCACCATTTTCTGTCGGTTGAAATTGTGTAACAAAATCATACAATTCCAAATTATTAGAAGATTTGCTCGGTTTCTCAATATAAAAGAACAATTGTTCGACTGGTCGGGTGGTCGCAACATATTGGATGCAGAAGCGGTCGATTTTATTGCGGTAAGAATTCTCAAAATTGAATTGAGCCAAATCCTCATCATAATTTTCCAGTTCTGGAGAAAACTGATTCAGAATCACGGTTTTCAATTCATCTTCGCTGTTGAGATCGTACCATTCGGAGAATTTTTTGTCATTGTTTTTATTTTCCATTGGGATGAAAACCACAGGAAACTCCAGACCTTTCGCTTTGTGGATGGTCATGATCTGAACCGCATCAATATTCTCACTCGCTTGGATGCTGATTTTCGAAGCTTCATCATCCCAGAATTTAAGGAATTCTTTCAACGTTGCACCTGCATTTTGAGTGTAATTGAATAACATCTCGAGGAAGTTCAGAAGGAAATCTATTTCCTTATTCTCTACAGAAAATTCCTGAATGTAATATTCGATGAAATTGTAAAGATTCAGTTGTGGAACATCATTTTGAACCAATTTAATTTGGTAATGAGCATTAATATAATTCTCAATATCTGTCTTGGATTCGAGACTTAAAATGGTTTTAATTTCAGAAGTGAAATCGTTCATCTTTATTCTTCCGGAGACATTCAGGAAGTACATCATCTTTACCAAAAACTGTCTGTTTTTTGGATTGATTTCCCACTTCAAAAATTCAATCAAAGCTTTAATAGTAAAAGATAAATCCAGAGTCAATCCTTTTTCAGAAATAGTTTTGATGTAAGTTTCCTTTCCGTTATAATTAACCTTCAGATTTCCCAAAAGTTGGGAATAATTGAAAATATCATTGTTACCACGGCAAAGAATCGTAATGTCCGAAAAAGTAAAACCATTATCCAGACATTCTTGGATATCCTGCTGCATCTTCTGCGACGTTTCTTCATAAAAAACTGCTTTTACAGAGTTTTCCAGAAGATGAACTTTTACCCTGCCATCAAGTTTAGATTGTGCGTCTTGGATGGCATTTTCCCCGAATATCTTTTGATGCTCTTCACTCAAATTCTGAGACATAAAATCATATAATCGATTGTTAAAATCAACAATATTCTTCGCACTTCTCCAATTGAATTTCAAGTGTTCTGCTGTTGCAAATTTTGGAGTGATTTCGGTTTGGTTAATGATGTTTAACATCAATTCACTTTCGCCACCTCGGAATCTATAGATGCTTTGTTTTGGGTCGCCAACAATCGTAAAACTTGTGTTGTCAGAAGTGATGCTGTTGTCACGAAGCGGTAAGAAGTTTTGCCATTGCATCGCCGATGTATCCTGAAATTCATCAAAAAAGTAATGCTGAAACTGTGTTCCTACTTTTTCGTAGATGAACGCAGAAGGCTCATTCCGAAGATTTTCGTTAATGATAATATTAAATTTCGAAAGCAAGACCAAATCGTTTTCTTCCTCTATTTCCATCAGTTTTTTCTGAATATCTGCATTAACTTTCAACGGCAAAATCGCTTGCAGAATTCTTTCTTTTTTCTGAGAATCAATATAAAGGTCAATTATTTCCCTTCGCCACGAGATCAACTGAGGTAAAATATCAGCAATTTCAGATTGTTTGTGTTTTCCTTTTGCCGAAGCACCTTTCAGGAAAGTTTCAATCTTGGAATCTTCGGAAGCTGTAGGGAACGGAAATTTTTTATCCTTAATGTTATGAAACTCGAGCATATTAACAAAAAATCCACCGATTCCATTTTTTCCACTTGCAAAATCCTCAATCTCTATATCCCTGCTTTGGATTAATTCCAAAGCTCTTTTTGTGAGTTCAAGTGATTCGGATTTTAAGCTTCTAATGGCTTCTCTCAGTTCGTTTTTTTTGTTTTCATAAGCTTGCCATTCAAAATCTTTGTTGTCTTGCAAAGGTTTATAGTGAATGTCATTGACGAACTTCTTTGCTGAGTTGTAAAGCGTTTGATTCAGATTAACACGCTCATTGTTATCAAGATTGTAATTGATGAAATCCATAAATGCTTCGGAAACGGTTTGTTCTTCGCCAATTTCGTCCAA
>DLND01000177.1:4141-4574 GCA_002476905.1 Flavobacteriales bacterium UBA7519 | reverse complement strand
ACAATAATGGTGGTTATTGCTGCTAAGGTTAAGAATTTAAATGTGTTCATTATTTTTTTTTATTGATTAATTTGAAATATTTGATGACCTAATTAATGATTAAAATACCCGTTAAGGCTTTGCGGAGTACTAAAATAGAAGAATTTGAACTAATTATTTTTGAGATAAGAATAAATTTCCAACGAAAAACAGCTGTTATCGTTGCAGGTGATTTCCCATCGTGCAAAAAATAACAAACTTAATTTTTGGTAGCTTAACTACTCGCACAGCTTTGTAAAAATCAATTAAAAAAGGCTACAACTTACTTACAAAAAGAGACCATTCTAGAAGCCTCTTCAGTATTTTTAAATTTTTTTTACGATAAATCCATAATGTGCAAAAAGCTCCCGTTCAATAGGGTTTTCATTGTTCTTGCTTCGCACGCAACGAAAAC
>DLND01000177.1:0-4085 GCA_002476905.1 Flavobacteriales bacterium UBA7519 | reverse complement strand
AACGAAAACTTAGCTATTAGCCGTTCGCCTTTCTTTATTAGTCATCTATACTTTTAATACTTAATTACTAATTTTCCAATTGTGGTGCCACTCTCTAATTGAGTATGTGCATTTTTGAAGTTTTCAACCGAAAAACCTTGCAATGTGGTCGTTAAGGTAGATTGTAATATCCCATCATCTAACCACTTTGAAATTTGATTAAGGATGTGATGTTGCTGTACCATATCATTAGTTTGAAACATAGAACGGGTAAACATTAACTCCCAATGAAAACTTACACTTTTACTTTTTAACTGACGTAAATTAACAGGCTCAGTCGGGTCGCTAATCGAACCAATTTTCCCTTGTGGTTTTATTAATTCCACCATTGCATTCCAATATTGATTTAGGTCCACAAAGTCCACAATAAAATCAACAGTTTCATAGCCGATGTTTTTCATCTCTTGTAGTAAGTTTTTATGATTTACTACAAAATCAGCCCCCATTTTTTTACACCATTCTATTGAGTTTTCTCTTGATGCAGTGGCAATTACTTTTAAACCTAAAATATTTTTAGCAATCTGAATAGCTACCGAGCCAACACCGCCAGCACCGCCGATAATTAAAATTGATTTCCCATTGTCTTTTTCTGCACTTAATTGCATTCTGTCAAATAATAATTCAAAAGCTGTCAATGAAGTAAGCGGCATAGCAGCAGATGCCTCGATAGGGATATTCTTAGGAGAGAACCCTACAATTCTTTCATCAACTAATTGAAATTCCTGATAACTACCGTCCTTTGTTATATCTCCTGCATAAAAAACGTTGTCACCCTTTTTAAACAAAGTGGCGTTTTCTCCAACCGCTTCAACAACTCCAACGGCGTCCCAACCTATAATTTTGGGATTGTCTGAGATTTTATCTTTCAGACTATTCTGGCGTATCTTATAGTCCACAGGGTTTATTGATACCGCTTGTATTTTCACCAACAATTCATGCCCTTTTGGCACTGGTGTTTCTTTTTCAAATTGTATGAAACTGTCTGCTTCTGAAATTGGTAAACTTGTTTTAAATCCTATTGCTTGCATATTTTTTCTATTAAATTATTTTGTTGATTTTTTTCCTAAGGTGACGGCTAACGGTTCGGGTATTGGCGTAGTGGCGGTTTTTTAGCACCAAAGTTCGATCGAAGAACAAAAGTTGAACCGATGAACAACCGTTGAACTTTGCAGTTTCGCCCCACTATTGCAAAGCCCTTGTTGAACTAAACCTTCGGTAGCTTTCTCAGCGTCATATTTAGTTACTTTGTAAAACTAATTAAAAATCAGTAAAATGGCAACAAAAAAAAAGAGAACAACCTGTTCTCTTGAAATATCCTCTAAAAATTTTACGATAAATCCATAGTGTTTGAAAAAGCTCCCAAAGTGAGCCTGCCCTGAGCTAGCCGAAGGGTTCAGCAGGAGTTTCATTGTTGGCTCTTCGAGCCCAACGAAACTCTGGTTATTAGCTGTAGTTTTTATTTTTTAGGATTTTGTTTTTCCCATTTTTTCCAGGCATTTTTGTTGCCTTTTAACCACAAAATATATTGCTCGATTATAACGCCAGAGATTTCATCGTTTCCAAACATTTCCTTTCCAATGTTTCTATCATTGAAATATTTTAAGAGTCGAGAACCTCCATTTATACCCCAATTGTTTCTTATCCACATTCCTAATCCTCCCATATGAGAATTGAATTGCCAAGAATCTTTAGAGTCAATAAGTTGTTTTTTATTTTCAAAATTCAAGATTCTGTCAAGTTCAGTTAAACTTTCATACAAATTTTTAGGAATATAAATCTCATCGATTTTTTCAAGAGTTAAACGTCTTTTATATTCTTCTTTTCTTCTTTCCTTTTCTTTTATAGTTTCCTGTTCTGCTATTTTGTCATCGTAATTTCGATAACCTCCAAAAAAACGTGAAACGTATATTTTGTCAACTTCACGTGGAATAAAATCTGTTTTGAATTTTGTTTTTAAAATGTAATTTTCTATTTGTTTTCTGTCAAATGTTGGGTCCGTTTCTAATTTTTCAATATCAAAATTTCCTTTTCTATCCAAATAGCCACTTAATTCAATTCTGAAAAGTTTGTATTTATGAAATGTGGAATCGTTTATTGAGATAAATTTTAAACCTGAAATTTTACCAATACTTTCGGAAAGTTTTTCATTGTTCTCTAAATCTTGAATATCAACAACATATTTGTAAGGATATTTATAATAAGAAATTCTGCTTTTGAATGGTTCTATATTTTTGATTTTGGGATAAATAGTATCAAAGTCAATTTTACTGTCAATTACTTTTCCTTTGTCGAGGTCAAAAAGTGTAACCTTTTTTCTTCCATCAACAACATAAATTGTATCATTTTTATTGAATACAAAACTTTTACTTAAGTATATTTCTTTTTCTGATACTGTTTTTTTATACTGTTTCACTGTAGCACTACGACCTTCATAAACTTGATATTGATTGTCGTAAAAAAGTTCACATTTCTCTTTTTCTTTATCACAATTGATAAATTCTTCTGTTGTGAAAGTTTTATCCAATTTTCCATCAACATAATATGTAATGTTTTTATTTTCTACTCCGCTTTCATATAAGTAATTTGTCAAATAAATAATTTTTCTTCCATCGTTACTTATCGCTACAAAGAATGGATGTCCTTCATAAACATCAAAAGACCTATTTATTTTATAAAAATTCTTCCTAACACCGATACTGTCGTACTCTTGCGTATAAGTAACAAAGGATTCACCTTTCAAATTTGGAAATTCATCATCGTATGATATTGAGAGCAATTTATATTCACCATTAGACGAATAAGTTTCAGAAATTGGAACAACTTCCGTAGAGATTTGAGAAAATAGATTATTTGACAAGAAAATTAAGCAGACAAGATAAAAATAAAATTTCTTCATTAGTTTTTATGCGGAGATTTGTAAAATTACGGCTAACGGAAAAAGTATTGGCGAAGTGCGGGCTTTTTATAACCGAGATTTCAATAGAATTACTTCCCGAAGCAAAAATTTTTCCCTTTTTCAAACTTACAAATTTCTTTGGAAAAGTGGAAAATTTTTTGCCACTATTTTCACTAAACGCTCAAAGAATGACTTCAACCCCGCCATTTTGCCAAACTGCTGTTGAACTAAACCTTCGGTAGCCCCGTCTGCATATTTTTGATTACTTTGTAAAACTAAATAAAAATCAATAGAATGGCAACAAAAAAAAGAGTTTAGAAGAGCTCAGAGAAAACAAATTAATCAATCAGGCAAAGCGGGAAGTTCCGGGATTTGCGGAGCTTTTGCAAAGGTTTGAACGTACGGTTTCGATGTTGGGAAGAAGCCAAAGTACGTTTCAAAATTACTCCAGACACGTGGCTGCGGTGTCGCTACATTTCGGAAAAATTCCTACAGAATTGGATCCCGAGCAAATTCACGATTACCTTTTTTATCTACAGAAAAAATCTAAATCTCCATCACAATCGTATTTTAAACACACCGTTTACGGACTTCGGTTTCTGCTAAAATCGGAAGGTTTAAGTTATGATTTTTTGAGTCTTCCGGAAATTAAAAAAGAGAAAAAACTGCCTGTAGTGCTTAGTAAACAGGAGGTTTGGCAGATGTTGTCCGGCTGTAAACTTCTGAAACATAAAATCTTAATCGGCATTCTTTACGGCTGCGGATTGCGATGTATGGAAGTTCGAAATCTCCGTTTATGCGACTTAGATTTTGACAGAAAACAGTTGAAAGTGGTTCAGGGAAAAGGCAAAAAAGACCGCTATTTACCACTTTCCGAACATCTGATTCGTGGACTCAAAAAGTATATCGAAGCGGAAAAACCGGAAGATTATCTCTTTGGAGAACCTCGTGGAAACCGTGCCGGCGGAGAGTTTAATTCCCGCTACTCACAACGAGGCGTTCAGTGGGCGGTAAAACAGGCATCAAGAGCTGCAAAAATATTGAAAGAAGTGAGTGTTCATACGCTTCGTCACAGTTTTGCGACGCATCTTCTGGAAGATGGGATGGATATTTTGAGCATCAAAAATCTTCTCGGTCACGAAAGTATTGA
>DLND01000016.1:7654-25932 GCA_002476905.1 Flavobacteriales bacterium UBA7519 | reverse complement strand
TTTCTCCGTTTTTGGGTCATAAACCACAAATCCCCAATTGGCATTCCTTAGAACTGGGTCGGTAAACATTTTATTGATGTTGAACTCAATCTGCTCTTTCGGAGACAACAGCGCCTTTTCTGCCGTAATATCCTTTACAAGATTCTGCTGATCAGCAACTTGTGGATAGGTAGAAACTGCGACGCTCCCTTGCGAAAAAACAAATGAGGAAAAACCAATAGCGAAAATTGAAACGTAATTTCTGATTTTATTCATTCTCAAAACAATTACAATTTTTATTGAATTTTTTTTAATTAAGGTTTAAGATTGTCTAATCTTATTATCATAACTAAGTAAAGTTAGAGAATATTGCCGTGGAATCTGTGTCAAACTCTAATAAAAAACTAGAATTTTTGTTAAAAACAGTTAAAAATCGACAAAAACATCCTTTTTTACAGATTTATAAGCCGTGATTTCGTCAAACTCATCAAAAGATTTAAGAAGTAATTCTTTGTAGATTTTGTAGTTTTTATTTTTCGGAAATTTGAGAAGGATCTGATATTGGTAAAGATTGTTTAGCCTTGCAATAGGCGACTTTTCTGGACCAAGAATACATTCTTCCGGAATATATTTTCTAAGAATTGAACCGAGAAATTGGGAAGCTCTGTTAATTTTGTCTTCTTTTCTATGTTTTAGTTCAATCATTATTAATTTCACAAACGGTGGATAAAGAAACTTTTTTCTTTCATCAAGGAAGTAATTATAAATCTCTTTAGCATTCTGATTTTTAATCAATTCAAAAACAGAATGCGACGGATTATAAGTCTGAATCAGAATTTTCCCATTTCCGGAAACTCTTCCTGCTCTTCCTGCAACTTGCGTAATCAATTGATAAGCTCTTTCTTGCGCACGAAAATCCTGAACATGAATCAAAGAATCTGCCTTTGGAATTGCGACCAACTCAATATTATCAAAATCTAAACCTTTGGAAATCATCTGTGTTCCGACTAAAATATCGGTTTCTCCGTTTTCCAATTTTTCGTAGAGTTTTTCGTAGGCAAATTTCTTTCGCATAGAGTCCACATCCATTCTGTCAACCTCAGCATCAGAAAAAATCTTTTGCGTTTCTTCTTCTATTTGCTCTACGCCAACACCTTTTGTATTCAGATTATCGCTATTACAACTTGGACAAATTGTAGGTTTTCCGGAACGATGTCCGCAATAATGGCATTTCAACTCATTCGAAGCTTTGTGATACGTCATCACAACATCACAATTGCTGCAATAAGTCACGTGACCGCAAGTTTCACATTCGATGACATTAGCATAACCACGGCGGTTGTGAAGAATGATGGTTTGCTTTTTTTGGTCTAATTGAAGATTGATTTCGTCAATCATTTTCTGACTGAAATTTCCGACAATCTTCTTTTGATTTTGCGCTTCTTTGATATCAATGATTTCAAATTTGGGCAAATCCACTTTCCCAAATCTTTCATTAATGGAAACATAACGCAACTTGTCTTTCATCGCCAAATCGTAGCTTTCCAAAGAAGGCGTTGCCGAACCGAGAATCAATTTTGCTTGATAAAATTCTGCCAACATCATTGCAGAATCTTTCGCATTAAAAAAGAAATGCTGGTCTCTTGGTCTGTAAGCCGAATCGTGTTCTTCATCAACAATAATCAATCCTAGATTTTCATAAGGTAGAAACAAAGAATTCCGAGTTCCAATCAGAATTTGGAGTTCATTTTTTTTGATTTTTCGCCAAACTTCTACCCTTTCAAAATCCGTTAGTTTATTATGATAAAAACCGAGTTTTTTGCCATATTTTTTTTCGAGTCTAATTGTAATTTGTTTAGTCAAAGCAATCTCTGGTAAAAGTAAAAGCACATTTTTTCCGGAATTAATACAATCTTCAATCTTCTCAAGATAAATGTGCGTTTTTCCCGATGAAGTCACACCGTGAAGCAACACATTTTTCGCTTCTTCAAAAGCTTGATTGATTTCTGAAATCGATTTTTTCTGATTTTCTGTCAGTTCTTCAATTTCTTCAATTTCGCCTTCGTAAGAATCGATTCTGTGTTTTTCCAGATAATATTCAGTCACCCAACCTTTTTCAATCAAAGATTTCAATTGTTGATTGACAAAATTACCTTCATCAAAAACCAAAGATTTGCGGATTGGATTTTCAGGATTGTCAATCTGTTTGGAAAGGATATTTAAAAATAAATCTTTCTGTTTTTTAGCTTTATCAAGTTTCAAAAGAATCATCGCCAAATTCTCTGAAACCAAAGCTTCATTATTGACTTTCAAGTAAGCGATTTCTTTGGCTTTGTATTTTTCAGTGATTTTTTCATCAACTGAAATATATCGTTCATCAATCAGCGCATTGATGGTTTTGATGATTTCTTTTTTTGGAATAAAAGCTTCAATCTCTTGTAAATTCAACATTTGTCGAACTTCCAAAGCTTGAAGAAGATAAGTTTCGTTCGCATCCAGATTTTGCCAGTCAATAGTTCTTTCAGACAATAATCTGACATAAGTTTCGCTTTCTAATTTGAGAGAAGACGGAAACGCCAAACGGTAAATTTCGCCTAGATTACAGAGATAATAAGAGCTCAGCCAATTCCAAAAATCCAATTGTTGTTTTGGAACAATCGGTTGATTGTCTAACAGATTGATGATTTCTTTCGGAACAAAAGTTTCTTCAAAATCGTTGAATAATTCTGCAACAATTCCCGTGTAGATTTTCTTTCCACGAAACGGAACCAAAACCCGCATCCCAACCTCAATTTTATCCAAAAAATCTGCTGAAACTTTGTACGTGAAAGTTCCTTTGAGATTGAGTGGAAGAATGATTTGGGCGAAATTCAAATTGTGAAGTTTTTTAACGCAAAGCGCAAAGTTTTTTATTAATTATTAAGGATATTTTTAAGAGTCGCAAAGACGTAAATTTACCAAAGAAGAGGTAAATATTTTTTACTTATCGCCATAATGACCTTTGGCGGAAATGATTTCTACGGTAACAATATTTTCTTCGACACTATAAATCAAACGGTTTTTGCTATCGATTCTTCTTGACCAAACATTACCATTTTTATGCTTTAAACGTTCAGGTTTTCCTGTTCCAGAATATGGATTAATACGAAGTTCATCTATAAATATGTTAATTTTCTTCAAAGCCGATTTATTACCTGATTTTCTGTAAAACAGGATGTCTTTTTCTGCTTCATCCGAAAGTTTTATTTGAAAAATCATAAACCTAATAATTCTTTCTGCGCTTCTTTTGAAAGTATTTTCGATTTTGATTTTCCTGTTTTCAAGTCCGCAATTCTCCTTTCTAATTCTGCAACGTTTTCCGGAATATCATAATAAGGGTCATTGCTTGGACTTAGACTTTCAGGTTTTTCTTCCTTAAAAACAAACTGCGCATCCAAAGCTTTCAGCACTTTTTTTAGTAATGACGCTTCTTTCTTATTTCTTGGATGTATGATAATTGATGCTTCCATCGTTTTGTATTATTAAATCTTTACGAATTTACGATTTTTAATTTTTTAAAATATCATTTATCAATCATCATTCATTATTGATGATTAAACCGTATAACTCTGAAACGCTTCTTCCAGACTTGCAAATTTTCCTTTGAATTCTGAAATCGGAGAATCTTGTAATATTTTCCCTTGATGAATCAAAATAACTCGCGAACAAAGCGCTTCCACTTCCTGCATAATATGCGTGGATAAAATTACGGTTTTCTCTTTTCCGATTTCTTTGATGACATTTCTGATTTCGACAATTTGATTGGGGTCTAGTCCGTTAGTTGGTTCATCGAGAATCAATAAATCCGGTTCGTGGAGAATGGCTTGCGCTAATCCAACACGTTGTTTGTAACCTTTGGAAAGCTGACTGATTTTCTTCGATTTTTCCGGTGTAATCCCAACCAAATCTATCACCTGTTCTACTCTTTCTTTTTTGATGTTATGAAGATTCGCTACGAATTGCAGATATTCTTTGACAAACATCTCATTATAAAGTGGATTATTCTCTGGAAGGAAACCGATTTTCTTTTTAGATTCGATTTCGTTGTCTGAAATGTTTTTTTCGTCCAAAAGAATTTCGCCTTCATCTATTTTCAGAACGCCTGTGATGGATTTCATTAACGTGGATTTTCCTGCGCCATTGGGTCCAAGTAATCCGATAATCTCGTTGTTGGCAATCGTTATGTTGATATCATTGAGCGCAATTTGCTCTCCGAATTTTTTGGTAAGTCCTGAAATTTTTAAAGACATTCTTATTCTTTTATTGTTACAAAAATATGAAAATTGATTGGTTTTATTTTACGCAAAGAGCGCAAAGATTTTTATACATTATTGAAAATATTTTTAAGAGTCGCAATGGCGCTTCGCTCAGCAAAGAAAAGCAGAATTTGTAGAAAGTATGTTTGTGTCTCTGTAGTCTAAATTTCTAAGGAATGACAAATAATGTGGATATGTAAAATGTTGATTTGATGATCTTTTTCAGGAGATTATTTATCAGGTTTGGAAGTCGTTTTCAAGTTTTGAAGGAAAGTCGGAATTCTCGACTTGGCTTTACAGAATTGCGCTGAACACAGCGATTATTTTCCTAAAATCCGAGAAGCGACGGAGTTTTATACAGAATGATGATGTGTCGCTCTACAAAATAAAAGAAGATGATTATAATCTGGAAGACGAGCAAAATCTGAAACTGATGTACGAATGTATCCAAAAACTCAACCCGATTGACAAAGCATTGATTTTCTATTATCTGGAAGATTTTTCCGGAAAAGAAATGGCAGAACAAATGGGCATCTCGGAAGGCAATGCAAGAGTGAAACTGAATCGTGCGAAGGATAAGTTAAAAGAATTAATTAGTAAAAGAGCTTCGAGAGATTGAGTGTGATAAAGTCTTCGACTCCGCTCAGACTGACAACTAAAAGTTATCAATTATCAACCATCAATTTTCAACTATCAACTATCAACTATCAACTATCAAAGATATGGAACTAGACAATCTTAAATCCCTCTGGCAAAAGGAAGATATTTCCGATACGCCGGAGATCTCGCCGGAAAAACAAAGACAGATTCACCACCCTTTGCAAAGAATTCGGAAGAACATGCGCTATGAGTTCTGGTCGACAATCATGTTGCTTCCTGTGATTTTGGTTTTGATCTGGTTTTTCCCGATACCTTTCCGTTTCAGGGTCTACATAGAAGTTTTGGTAGCTTCAATGGCGCTTGTGACTGCATTTTTCTTCAGTAAGTTTTTTAAATTATATAAAGAAATCAGCAATCCAACCTTGGGGACTTATGATTCGTTGAAAGATTTGTTTCATCAATTTGAATTAAATAAGCAATATTACCTATCTTTCTATCTCAGTTTTGTTCCGTTTTTGGTTTGCGAAATGATTATCATTACAGAATCTATTCCTTATAACCACAAATATACAGAAGGACTGTTAGCTGTCAAATTCATCATTTCTATCTTGTTAGGTTTGTTTTTTCTATATTTTGCAGGAAACTGGTGGTTCAAACATTTCTATGGAAAATATATAGACCGGATTAAAAAACTGGTTGATGAAATGAAACAAAATTAACTTAATCCACATCTCAAAAAGCCTTATGAACTCTATAAACTTTACACGGCTTTTTAATTTTCATAAGCTGAAAATTTTTGTAAATTTGCACACTTATGGGACAAATCCTAGCAATAGACTACGGAAAAGTAAGAACGGGAATCGCCGTGACTGACGATATGCAAATTATTGCCAGCGGACTGACAACAGTAGAAACGCCAAAGCTTATAGATTTTCTGAAAAAATATTTTTTAGAAAATAGTGTAGACGAAGTGGTTATAGGACTTCCCACAGATTTGAAAGGAAATATGTCCGATATCGAAACTGAAATTCAGAAATTTATTTTAGTTTTTGAAAAGGAGTTTCCCGAGAAGAAAATCAATCGTCTGGATGAACGCTTTACTTCCAAAATGGCTTCTTTTTTCATTAGCCAAAGCGGAAAAAACAAAAAACAAAGACAAGAAAAAGGATTGATTGACAAAGTAAGTGCGACCATATTGTTGCAAAATTTTTTAGACCAAAAGAGATGATTTTACCAATTAGAGCATTCGGAGATTCCGTTTTGAGAAAAAAAGCACACGATATCGACAAAGATTATCCTGAGCTTAAGACCCTAATCGATAATATGTTCGAAACGATGTACGGCGCCAACGGTATTGGTTTGGCTGCTCCTCAAATTGGTTTGGATATCAGACTTTTTGTAGTAGATGTTTCTCCACTTTCGGAAGATGAAGATTATGAAGACATCGCTGATGAATTGAAAGATTTTAAAAAAGTGTTCATCAACGCAAAAATTCTTGAAGAAACCGGAGAAGAATGGAAATTCAATGAAGGTTGTTTGAGCATCCCGGAAGTTCGTGAAGATGTGAAGAGAAAATCAACGATTAAAATAGAATATTACGATAGAAATTTCGTTAAACATACCGATACATTTTCCGACATCAGAGCAAGAGTTATCCAACACGAATATGACCACATCGAAGGAATTCTTTTTACAGACCACCTGAGTGCGTTGAAGAAAAAAATCGTGAAAGGAAAACTTCAGAAAATTGCTAATGGAGACGTTAGCGTGAGTTATAAAATGAGATTTCCAAAATAGTCAGAAGTTGTAGGTCAGAAGACCGAAGAATGCAATTAGGAAAAAGAAAAATAAAAAATATAATTAAAACTTCGGACATCGGACTTCCGACCTCCGACAAAAATTAATGTAAAATGCAGTTAGAAAAAATTATTTCAATCTCTGGAAAACCAGGACTTTTCAAATTGGTTTCTCAACTTAAAAACGGTTTTATCGTTGAGGACATCACGACTAAGAAAAAAGCGAGCATCTCCAACTCTAGCCAAGTAAGTCTTTTGGACAACATCGCAATGTTCACATTTGATAAAGAAGTTCCTTTGTTCGAAGTTTTTGAAAATATTGCAAAAAAATACGATTATAAACCGACTATCAACCACAAATCTTCCAGTGACGAACTAAGAGCTTTTATGGCAGAATCTCTTCCTAATTATGATTTGGAAAGAGTTTACGAGTCTGATATCAAAAAATTGGCTCAATGGTACAACTTGCTTCAAAAAGCAGGTTACATCACGCCTGAAAGTTTTGTAAAACCAGAAGCTCCTGCTGAAGAAACCGTAGAAGAAGCTAAAGTAGTCGAAGAAAAAGCAGAGAAAAAACCGGCTGCTAAAAAAGCTCCTGCAAAAAAAGCTGCTGAAAAAACAGAAGAAGCTAATGAAGAAAAAGCGCCAGCTAAAAAACCTGCTGCTAAAAAAGCGACTAAAAAAGAAGACAAAGAATAATTATTAATTGATAATTATAAATGCTCTCTCAGAAATGTCTATTTTTGAGAGAGTTTTTTATTTATGAGAATTGTTTCATTAGTTCCTTCGATTACGGAAACTTTGTTTGATCTTGGTTTGACGACTGATGAGATTGTTGGTAGGACGAAATTCTGCATTCATCCAAAAGATTATGTTGATAAAATTGAAATAATTGGCGGAACTAAAAATCTTAACATTGATAAAATCAAATCACTAAAACCTGACCTCATCATCGCCAACAAAGAGGAAAATATCAAAGAACAAGTTGAGGAATTGATGAAAGATTTCAAAGTTTTGGTAACGAATATTGAAACTCTGGAAGACAATTATTATTTATTGAAACAACTGGGATATCTATTTGGGAAAGAGGAAAAAGCTCAATTTTTCAATCTGAAAACTTATGAAGCTTTTGATATTCAGAAATCTGAAAAACGTTTGAAAGTCGCTTATCTGATTTGGAAAAATCCTTATATGACCATTGGTGGCGATACTTTTATTTCGAGGATTTTGGAAGAATTGGGATTAGAAAATATGTTTAAAAATCAAAAAAGATATCCGGAAATCCAATTGGAAGATTTGAAGGGCGCCGATTTGATTTTTCTTTCGTCAGAGCCATTTCCTTTCAAAGAAAAACATATTGAGGAAATCCAAGAAGTTTGTCAAAATCAGAAAATTAGAATTGTTGATGGAGAAGCTTTTTCCTGGTATGGAACACATCTCGCGAAGTGTGGGGAATATTATCGGGTATTATCAGAAGATTTATGATGAGTATTCTTTTTTGAATTAATGCTTTTCCTATTCAAAATCCCTGTCCACATTGTTGATAAGCCTAGTAAAATCAACCCTAATGTTTGAAATTTCATTTTTTTCGCAGAGAATATTGAAAATAAAATAGCACTGATTGCAATTATTGTAAAAACAACAGTAAAATAGAAATACACTTTAGATTCATAAGCAGATTTTTTTCTTTCAATATTTAAACCCTCTAAAGAATCAATTCTTCTTTCTAACGACTTACAAAAATTTTCAAATATTGAAGTTTTACATATATAATTATTTGAAGATAAATTGATTCTTTTTCCAGACTTCAATTTAATATTCAGAACTGCACCATTTATAAATTCAGTTCTGTAATGTAAAATATCTTCAAACTTTACAATCCTATTTCCGAAATCAATCTTTTCATCATCAATTCGAAAATCTGAAATAGAAACAAATCTATGCTTCAACGATTTATAAAAAATAAATGCAGATAAAAATGAAATTGAGAAAACAAAAATAGGATTGAGGACTTTAATTAAAATCAAAAAAAGTATCCCAAAAATCAAAATGCAAGATAAGACAAGATATAACGCTTTGTTAGATTCGCAATATTCAACATTCTCAAATTTTGATACTTTTCTCAAAATTGTTGATAATCAAAATTAATATTACAAAATCTTTGCAACCTCCTCGCAAAGCCAATTCAGCAATTCTTCATCTTCTTTGGTGAATGGATCAATGGTGTGAGAATCGATATCGATCTGTCCAATATTTTCACCGTTTTTGAAGATTGGAACTACAATTTCTGCTTTTGTATCAATAGAGCAAGACAAATAATTATCCTGAGAATGAACATCTGGAACTACGAAAGTCTCTCCAGAAACAGCAACCTGACCGCAGATCCCCTTCCCAAAAGGAATTGTAATATGATCTGTAATTGCCCCTACATAAGGCCCCAAAACCAACTCGTCTTTGTCACCGTTTTTGAAATAGAAACCAGTCCAATTGTAATAAGAGATTTCCTTATCCAAAAGCTGACAGATTTTCAAAAGTTTTGTATTTGTATCTTGTGGACTTTCTAAGATGATTGAAAGTCTTTTTTTAAGTTCTATCATTTTTATTCTTGTATTAATTTAACCCATCAAAGCTCAGTTGCTTGTATCCAAACATCTGGCGGTCTTTTATCATTTCCGAAACACCTATAGGAAGTTCTTCTTCCCAGCCAAGTTCTTGTGTAACGATTTTTTTAAGAATCTCACGGGAATAGATCTCAAGAAATTTAGGATTAAAGTTCTCAATATCTACAATTCTCTTATTAAGCTTGAAGTATTTATACAATTCTTTCAGGTTATCATGGACTTTTAGATTTTCGGATGTCAGTAATTCGCCTGTTTTCATATCTTTATATGGATACAGATAAACGCGCATATCTTTTTTAAAGAATTTTCCGAAAGCTTCCAAAATTCCACCAGGAAGGTTTTTATAATACTCCTCATCAAAAACATCCAAAAGGTTGTTTACGCCCATTGCAACGCCAATATGTTGGTTGGTAAAAGTTGAGAAATAATCTACCATTCTGTAATATTCCGAGAAATTAGATATCATAACAGTGTAGCCTAATTTTCCAAGTATATCAACTCTGTCCAAGAAATCTCTCTCATTGATGTCCCCATCTGCACGAAGATTGGAAATAGTGATTTCGAAAAGAATCTGTGTATTATAGCTATCGCAGGCATTATCCTTATTAAACATCTCGAGTCCTTGCTCGAACATATCGATATTAACTTTGGTAACGGGACGGAAACTTCCTCTTACTGCAAAAATATTTTTCTTGTAAAGAATATCAGCAGGCAGCATATTATTCCCTTGTGAGTTGAAAATTACAGCATCTGTCATCCCCAATTTTACCAGCTGAAGACTCATAAGTCTGTTATCAACGTACTGAAAACCGGGCCCGCTAAAATCGATCATATCAATTTCTAAACGATCCAACGAGATGTCATCATACAAAGATTCAATAAGAATCCTCGGGTTATCGGCGTAAAAATAAGCACCATAAATAAGGTTCACCCCTAAACTTCCCAGCGTTTCCTGCTGTAATGTTGCATTGGTCTCCTTGAATTTTACGTGAATAACGATTTCATTAAAATCCTCGTTTTCATTATTCTGATAGCGGATGCCTACCCACCCGTGTCCTTTTGAGGTTTTATCAAAATTGATCGTCGTAACTGTATTGGCATAGGAAAAAAACTTTTTTCCAGGATTTTTTTCTCTAGGAATTCTTTCTTCAATAAGTGTCATTTCGTAGCGCAACATTTTCCTGAGTCTATTTTGCGTTACATAACGATTCTTCACTTCCTTTCCATAGATGGCATCAGAAAAGTCTTTGTCATAAGCAGACATTGCTTTTGCAATGGTCTGAGACGCTCCACCTGCGCGGAAAAAATGACGAACAGTCTCCTGCCCTGCTCCTATTTCTGCAAAAGTTCCATAAATTGAAGTATCGAGATTAATCGCTAAAGCTTTCTGTTTTGGTGTAAGTTTTGGCTTTATCACAAAGAATTAGATTTATTTTGTAAATTTACCAAAAACAGCGCAATTACGAAAATGCTTTTAAAATTTTTAGGTACAGGAACATCACAGGGAATTCCTGTTATTGGAAGTCGTCATCCTGTTTGCCTTTCCGAAAACCCAAAAGATAAACGGCTTAGGACTTCTGCTATAATTACGACAGATTCGGGCAAAAAGATCCTGATAGACTGCGGACCAGATTTTCGCCAGCAGATGCTTACCAATAAAGAGGAAGACGTAAATGCTGTTTTGGTTACTCACGAACATAATGATCACATTATCGGGTTAGATGATCTTAGGCCTTTGATTTTTAAGAATAAAGAATCGATGCCTATCTACTGTAACTCGAGAGTGGCTGAGGAAATTGAGCATCGTTTTCCTTATGCTTTCATTGAGCATAAATATCCTGGTGCACCAAGTTTTGATTTGTTTAAGATTGACGGAACTTTTAGACTATTTGATGAAATTGATGTCGTACCTATTAACATCATTCACTCCGAGATTAATATTCTTGGATTTAAATTTAAAAACCTGGCCTATATTACGGATGCAAGCAAGATTGAAGAAAGGGAAAAAGAAAAGCTTAAAAATCTGGAGGTCTTCATCATCAATTGCTTAAGAAAAACAGAACCTCATCATTCACATTTTATTCTTCCCCAAGTTTTGGAACTTGTGCAAGAGCTAAAACCAAAGAAGACCTACCTTATTCACATAAGTCATCACTTGGGTTTTCATGACGAAGTAGAAGCAGAACTTCCTGATAATGTTCACCTTGCTTATGATGGTTTGGAAATCGAATTTTAAATTTCAAAAAAACTTCAAAAAAACTTTTATCATAAAGATTTTTTCAATTATATTTGCACACCAATTTACAACAAGGTAAAACACTTGCCCAGGTGGCGGAATTGGTAGACGCGCTGGTCTCAAACACCAGTTCTTAGGAGTACCGGTTCGATCCCGGTCCTGGGTACAAAAAAATCCTCTGAAACTACGGTTTGCAGAGGATTTTTATTTTTAATTGCTTACGGCTAATAAAAATACATTTTATTTATCTAGTTATCAAAAGTAATTCGATAGAGATCTGAGGGAATTTTAATATTGTTTTTCTTTTATAAAATCTAACAATTGATTATATTTTGTCTCATAAAATTCACCTCCAGACTGCTCAGCTATTGTGCAAATATCTGATGGTTTTATGAATAAAATAGTTGAAATTTTATTTAAAATATCCAGCCGAATCTTTACTTTATAACTTCCAAATCCAAATAAGCTTTTTGGGATATTCCCATTACAAACGCCATATATTCCTTGGAAAATCTTTTCCTCTCCGGATTCTGATGTTTTCTCCGCACAATTCAATAGGCCTATTTTTAGTAGCTTAATAATCATTACATTTTTTTTTTACATTTCTAAAGAATCAACACCGCAAAAGAATATGCTGAACACGAATGGCCTACTGATGAACTAATCACAAAATCTTAAATTATTTTCGGGATTAATATTCAGAACACATTCATCAATTCTTTAATAATTTGACATTTTTTATAAATATTCAAAAATATTAGTAATGATATCCATTACAAATTGCCGACCTAACAAATATCATCTCTGATTATTCTATCAGCTTTACCCATAAACAATTTTAACTTATTTATAAAACAAACTACTATTTGATGAAATCGATAAGCCGTATCGATATTATTTATCAATATGACAACGGAGCAACTCAATAAGATTTTTGTCATTGTAAAAAAATAGCTATTTATTTATCATCCTTATCCTTTGTTCCATCAATAACGAAAGATAAGTAAAAAATACAATTAATACTTAGCAAAATGAAAACGACGAAAAATGTAATTAGTCTTGGTTGAATTTTAACTGGTTTAATATTACCACAATTATCAAATGCTCAAAAAATAACTCAAAAATTTAGTAAAAAAAAGAAAAAGAGCTCCGCCTCCGCCGGGACGCGCTTCGCCATTATCGAAAATTGTAATTTCAAACCCAAACGAATGGCAGTCTGAGGCTCTCGAAGAAATAAAAAAACTCAATTTCTGATTGAAATTAGCCATCTAAAATTTTCAAAATTTAAAACATTTCAAATTCGTAAATTTGCAATGTGAATATTAATCAAACCGACCTCAATGAATTAGAATTTCCGGAACTCCTTTCGGAAATTGCACCTTTCGCTTACTCGCCGAAAACGGCTGACAAAATAATGGAACTTAGTCCGATGGAAATAGACGAGGCAGAAATTTCTTTGAAGAAAACCTCAGAATTTCTAACAAGTTTTGAAAGTTCCAACGCCATTCCTTTTGATGAATACGAAGACATCGAAGAGGAACTGAAACTGATGTTAATCGAGAATTATCGATTAGAGAATAAATCGTTTATCAAAATCAAAACAATCACCGAGCAAATCGGGAAATTGCAAAAATTCTTTCCTCAGCTTTCGGAAGCTTTCCCAACATTATTGGAAGAAATCAAAGATTTGGAATTCCGAAAAGAAATCATCGATAAAGTTGACAAAGTGTTTAACCGATTCGGAGAAGTTAAAAGCGAAGCTTCAACAGTTCTGAAAACTTTAAGAACAGAAATCCAACACGCCAGAAAAGCGATTGATGAAAACTTCAACCGTTCTTTGGTGACTTATTCGGATTTTTTAGAAGATATCAGAGAAACCATTGTCGAAGACCAAAGAGTTTTAGCAGTAAAATCCGGTTTCAAGAAAAGAGTGAATGGACGTGTTTTAGGAATTTCCAAAACAGGTTCTATTACTTATATCCAGCCGGAAAGTGTTGTGAAACATTATTTCAAGCTGAGAGAAAATCAGGAAGAAGAGAAAAAAGAAATCGATAAAATCCTTCGTCAACTGACCGCTGAGATTGCAGAATTCCATCCACAACTTTCGGATTATCAAACTTATATTTTCGATTTAGATTTAATTCAGGCAAAAGCAAAATTCGCAGAAAAAGTCAACGGAATTTTACCAAAAATCAACAGACATCAAACTTTGCGTTTGAAAGATGCTTTTCATCCTTTGCTTTGGATTCGAAATAAAAATGAAAATAAGGAGATTTTCCCACAGACTTTAACCTTAACAGAACATAATCGAATTATCTGTATTTCCGGACCAAATGCCGGTGGAAAATCCATCACATTAAAAACCGTTGGGTTGTTACAATTGATGATTCAAAGTGGAATATTAGTTCCTTGTCATCCAAAATCTGAAATGTTTTTCTTTGAGAAAATAATGACCGATATTGGCGATAATCAATCCATAGAAAATCATTTATCAACCTATTCCTCCCGACTGAAAAAGATGTCCGGAATGATTCGTGAAGCAGACAACAAAACCTTACTTCTGATTGACGAATTTGGAACAGGTTCTGACCCAGAATTAGGTGGTGCTTTGGCGGAAAGTTTTATGGAATATTTCTATGACAAAAAAAGTTTCGGAATTATCACAACGCATTACACGAACATCAAACTGGTTGTTGAGCAATTACCTGCAGCTACCAATGCAGCGATGCTCTTTGACGAACATTCTTTGGAGCCGCTTTACAAATTGGAAATCGGGCAAGCTGGAAGTTCTTTTACTTTCGAAGTGGCGGAGAAAAATAAAATTCCGAGATTCATTATCAAGAATGCAAGAAAGAAAGTGGAGTACGACATTGTCAACCTTGACAAAACAATTGTAAAACTTCAGCAAGAAAAATTCGAAGTTGAAAAACTGAAATCAAATCTTGCAGAAACCAAAGAATCTGTAGAAGACAAGCGTGATAATCTTCAAAAACTGAATGAACAGCTTCAGCAAAAGTTATTCAATTTCCAAAAACTTTACGAAGAAGAACACAGAAAATTACAATTCGGAAATAAGATTGAAACTTTTATCGACAGTTATGTGAAAGGTAAATCCCGAAAAGATGTAGTTAAAGATTTTGTCAAAATTCTGGAGCAAGAGAAATTCCGAAAATTGGCAACTGACAAAGATGAAACAAAACGGCTTCAGGTTGTGAAACGCAAAATTACACAACAATTAAAGAAAGAAGATGTCATCGAAAAAATTGCGGAAACCAACGAGAAACTCGAAGAAAAACGCAAAGCAGAACGCGCCGTTTGGATGAAAGTTGGTCAACGCGTCCGAATCGCTGGAAGTACGAGTGTTGGCACCATTGAAAAAATTTCGAAAAACAAAGTGATTGTTAATTACGGAACCTTCAAAACCACGATTGATTCTGGAGAATTGGAGAGAATATAAAAAAAGCGAAGATTAATCTTCGCTCTTGCTTTATGTGTGAAAATGGTTTTTCACTTCTTCCAGAACTTGGTCTTCGCTTAGTTGTGAATCTGTTCCAAGTTTGATGTTCAAGTTCTTATATTGCGGCGTTTCTAACAAATGATTTCGTAACTCTTCCTGCGAAGTACCAGGACCCGTTACATACAGATCTGTACTGTTGGTTATAAGCTTTTCAATTTCTTTGAAGAACTTCACTTTATTGGTTTGCTCAACATTGTTCGCCGCATTTTCATTGGAATTTCCGTGTTGTACATCCGCTTTTACTGTATCAACAATTGCAAATTCAGTAACTTCCTGTCCATCGTGATTCGTTACAACTATTGCTTTTCTGCCGTCTATCCATAGTCCGGCTAATTTTTTATCGCTCATAATTTAATATTTGAGAGATAAGTTCCAAGGATTGTGCAAAAGCGCTGTTAATGGACGTTAAAATTAATGATGATAAACATCCTCATACATCACGCCCGCCTCTATTCTTATTGGCAACTTATTTTCCTCTGGTACAATCGGGCAATTGTAATCAAAAGCATTATAAGCACAATAAGGTTGATAAGATTGGTTAAAATCCAGAATGATTTCGTTTCCGGCAGGGATTTTCAAATCCATATATTTTCCGCCACCATAAGTTTCTTTTTCATTGGTCAAATCTCGGAAAGGCAAGAAAAGATAATCTTTGTACTTATCCATTTTGATCAAATCCAGACTTTGATACAAAGTCAATGTAAAAGGTTTTCCGTCCAAATCAAAAGTCGCTTTTCCATATTCCTGATATTGCTTGAATTTCCCGGAAGAAGTCGGCAATTCAAACGGAACAGGATTTTCAGTTTTTATGAAATTAGCCGTCACTCTATATTTCAGATTGATTGGAAAGAACGGATGTTTTTTAAAGTTCTTTAGATTATCGCCTCGCAAAGGTGATTTTTTTGGGTTCAGATATTCTGCATTCAGTTCTTTTTGGAACTTTTTTATCGATGCGATATTTTCTTTTTCGGACTGCGCATTTAGAAATAGAGACAATATAATAAACAGAAAACTTAATTTTTTCATTGTTAAATTTTAATTATTTGGGCAGCTTTATCCGTCTTCCACTCCCGCTTTTTTCTTTTTTAATAAAAAAGAAAAAGAGCTCCGTTCAAGCCGGGCTGCTGTAATTCGCTGGTAATATTCGGAAAATAATTTATTCCTCAGTTTCGTTATCAGACTCCGCAATTATTTTATCAACTTTAGCTTTTTTAGTATAGAAATACTTATCAAAAGTCGATTTGAAAACCGGAACGTCATCATCTTCACCCATCAGAAAACCCCAAGATTGCAATCCTTCTACTCTGTCAAAAATGATTTTCATAATTGCTAAAACAGGAATCGTCAAAAACATTCCGGCAATTCCCCAAAGCATTTCGCCAACCACCAAACCGATAATCACAATCAGAGAATTGATTTTCACTTTAGAGCCAACCACTTTTGGCATTATGATGTTTCCGTCAATGGCGTGAATCACGACAATTGCAATCACGATAAACAAAACGTGACTGATTCCTGAGGTTGCAAACGTGATCAAAGCGCCAATCAACAGGGCGATGAAAATCCCTATATAAGGCAGAATATTCAGAATCCCTGTCAGAATTGCGAGCATAAAATTATATTTGACTCCGATAATGGTGTAAGCAATCAAAGATAAAATCGTCACAATGATCATTTGCAGAAATAATCCAACCAGATATTTTTTCACCATAAACTGAATGCTGTGAACCACTTCAAAAACCGTCTTGTGATGTGACTCTGTGAAACTTGCCACCAAGAATTTGAGAAGATGAGTTCTATATAAAAGGAAAAACAAGGCAAACAAAAATGTAAAACCCGTCAACATCAAGATATATCCAATAGACTTCAGCGCTCTTTCCAAAATTGCTGTTCCTGTACTGATTGATTTTTTAGCGGTATCGTTCAGATATTCAAGTTGGTCTTTTCTTCTGACGCCAAATGTTTTGGAAATCCAGCTTTGCAAATCATCTGTTAATTTGATAAATTGTTTTTGAAACTGAGGCCAGTCATTCGACAATTTCGCCACTTGCATCGAGATTCCATAAATCACACCTGCAATAATGGCCAAAGCCAAAAGACTCGCCAAAATAGATGACAAACTTCTCGGAAATCTCAATCGTTTTTCCATAAAACGGGAAAGTGGTGTGAGCAAAATTGCCACAAGCAAACCCAAAAACATCGGAACAAAAATCTGTTCACCAATGATTGCCAAGAATCCCAAAACAACAATACTTATAAGAACGCAGGATAATTTGAGGTAAAAAGGATAAGTCTGCTTCATATTATTAGAGGTTAGAAGTTAGATGTCAGAAGTTAGGTGAATTTCTCAAACAAACTTCTAATTTCTTTTAAAATTATTTTCCAATTAGAAAAACAGCTGGAATTTTGTGCAATTCTGGTTTGTTTTTTTTCCAATCGCCAATTGTTTTTGTTTGGATAAATTCGGTTTCTGGGTCGTTGATATTAGCGGCGATACAGAGTTTGGTATTCGGATTTAGAAATTTGGTCAAATCTTCTAATAATGGATTATTTCTGTAAGGCGTTTCCATAAAAATCTGTGTAAAGCCAGTTTTCTCCACCAGATTTTCCAGATGCTGAATTTCCTTTTTCTTCTTGTCTTTTTCAATTGACAAATAACCATTGAACGAAAACTGCTGCCCATTGAATCCGCTTGCAATCAAAGCCAGAACGAAAGAACTTGGTCCGTTTATAGGAATCACCTTGATATTATTCCTGTGCGACCAGCCAACCATAATATTTCCTGGGTCGCCAATACAAGGCAAACCGGCGTCTGATAACAAACCGAAATCTACGCCTTCTCTCATCAACTTTTGAGCTTCTTTCAAATCTGCTGTTTCGGAATATTTGTCGAGAAGATATAGTTTGAGTTCAGGTTGTTTTTTCTCTGGCGCGAAGAATTTGATGACTTTTCTGGCTGTCTTTTCGTTCTCTACAAAATAATGGTCGATATTCATAATGATATCTTTGATTGTCGGCGCAAAAAAATCTATTGGAGAATTTTCGGAAAGATAAGCTGGTAAAAGGTATAGCATTTCTATTGTATTAATGTATAGTGTAAAATGTATTTACGATTTTTGTCATTCTGTAAGAATCTAAACTGCCGTGATTCCTACGGAATGACAAAATTTTGTTTTTATGTTGAATCTCATTTCATGTTGAAGCTGCAGCCCGATTTGAGCGGAAATCCTTTTT
>DLND01000016.1:0-7600 GCA_002476905.1 Flavobacteriales bacterium UBA7519 | reverse complement strand
GGAAATCCTTTTTTGCCAACCTTCAAGTTCTATTGAATATGAAATTGTCTTGCAAAAAAGATTGACTTCGTCGAACCAATTCGTTACGTTTGGGAGCGGAAGGCTTATTAAGCTGCCCAAATCCAAATCTTTACAAATTTAGTTCAAAACTTCTTTCAAACGGTCTTTGTCCAATCGATTTTCCCAATTGGAAACGACTACGGTTGCAACGGCATTTCCTATTACATTGGTCAAAGCACGGCATTCGGACATAAATTTGTCAATCCCAAGAATCAGAGTCATTCCCGCAATCGGAACTTCGGGAACAACTGCCAAAGTCGCCGCCAAGGTGATAAATCCCGCACCTGTAACGCCAGCTGCGCCTTTGGAGCTTAGCATTGCGACCAAAAGCAATCCAATCTGATGCTCCAAAGTCAAATCGATATTGCAAGCCTGCGCAATGAACAACGCTGCCAAAGTCATATAAATATTGGTTCCATCGAGATTGAAGGAATAGCCAGTAGGAACCACCAAACCGACAACACTTTTGTCACAGCCTGCGTTTTCCATCTTTTTCATCAGTCCAGGAAGTGCAGGTTCAGACGAACTTGTTCCCAAAACCAGAAAAATTTCTTCTTTGATATACTTCAGAAATTTGAAAATATTGAATCCGTTATACCACGCCACACTTCCCAAAATTAAAATGACAAAAAGTGCTGACGTCACGTAAAATGTTCCGACAAGCATCGCCAGATTTTTGAGTGATTCCACACCATATTTCCCAATCGTAAAAGCCATCGCCCCGAATGCTCCGATGGGTGCGAGTTTCATCAAAATTTCTACAACTTTGAAAATTGGAATCGTTAAGGTTTGAAGAAAATCAAAAACTGGGTAACTTTTTTCTGAAGTTAACGCCAAAGCAACTCCGAATAAAATTGCTACCAACAAAACCTGCAGAATATTATCGCCTGTTAATGGACTAAATAACGTCTCTGGAATGATATTGAAAATAAAATTAACCAAGGAACTATCGTGCGCCGCTCTTACATATTTCTCAACTTCCGCGCCGTTCAGAGTATTTGGGTCGATGTTAAGACCTTTTCCCGGCTGAACAATATGACTGACAATCATCCCAATAATCAAAGCTAAAGTCGAAAATGTAAAAAAATAAATGAACGCTTTTCCTGCAACTCTTCCGACCTTTTTCAAATCACTCATTCCAGCGATTCCTGTGGAAACAGTAAGAAAAATGACTGGCGCTATAATCATTTTGACCAGCTTGATAAAACCTTCGCCGAGAGGTTTCATTTTCTCGCCCAAAACGGGATAATAATAACCAAGAGAAACACCAAAAACAATCGCAATCAGCACTTGAATATAAAGAAGCTGATAGAATTTTTTCGGTTTTATAGTTTTTTGTTCAATGTCCAAATTCATAAAAAAACTTATCCTACAAATTTAGAATTGTTTGTGACTTATATGATATTTTTCCTGATTTTTTCTGCAATTATTTCGCAAGAATCGTCGAGCATTTTGTAAACTTTATCAAATCCGTCTATTCCTCCAAAATATGGGTCTGGAACTTCCAATTCGTTGTCGAGAATCAATCTGATTTTATGTTTTTGAGAATCATTCGCCATTTTCAGAACATCTTTGTAATTGTTTTTGTCCATACAGAAAATCAAATCAAACTCATTTAAATCTGATTTTTTGATTGGTCTGGATTTTTGCATCGAGATATCAATTCCGTTTTTGAAAGCAGTTTTTACAGAACGTTCATCAGGTCCATTTCCTTCGTGATAATTGATTGTTCCTGCACTGTCAACAAAATAATTCTCATCGAGTTTAGATTTCAAAATCCCTTCTGCTAAAGGACTTCTGCAAATATTCCCAAGGCAAACCATTAGTATTTTCATTTTTTTAACTGTAAAATGTATAATGTAAAAAGTAAGATGACTATAAATTTAAAACAAAAAAAAGAATTCAAAATTAATTGGTCAATTAAATTTTAATCGTAATATTGCAATATTAAATCATTAAAATGGGAGCAACCAAAACTGAACATTTTACAGAACAACAAAATAGAATTGCCAACATCGCAAAAGCACTTGGACATCCTGCAAGAATCGCTATTATCGAATATCTTATGAAAGTAAACGAATGTATCTGCGGAGACATAGTGAATGAACTTCCATTGGCGCAGCCGACAGTTTCTCAACACTTGAAAGAATTAAAAAATGCGGGAATTATCGAAGGAAATATCGAAGGAAACTCGATTTGTTATTGTATTGATGAAAAGGTCATCGAAATCATCAATTCTTATTTTTCAAAAATCATTGAAACCGTTTCTAAAGAAAAATGTTGCTGAATATTTTTTTGAATCCATAAATCGTAATATTGCAATAAAACAAATTAATCAAAATTTTACTAATATGACGCTTGAACAAATCAAAGAGATTCTTCCAACATTGGAAAATGTAGAATTTCAGTTAGAAAATGGGATTTTTGTTCCGGAACATTTCCACGTTACCGAAGTCGGAGTTATCCAAAAAAACTTCATTGATTGCGGCGGGACAATCCGAAATGAGAAAGTCGTGAATTTTCAACTTTGGAATGCAAATGATTATGAACATCGTTTAAAACCAGGAAAATTACTTAACATCATCAGACTTTCGGAAGAAAAACTAGGCATAGAAAATTCTGAAATAGAAGTGGAATATCAAAGCGAGACTATCGGCAAATATGATTTGGAATTCAACGGAAAACATTTTATTCTGAAAAATAAAACAACGGCTTGTCTGGCTCAAGACTCTTGCGGAATTCCAGCGGAAAAAACAAAAAGAAATTTATCAGAATTAAACTCTAACTCTTGTACTCCCGGAAGTGGTTGCTGTTAATTTTAAAAATATATCAAGATGTTTCAGAAAATAAAAGAGCGTTGTGAAATTCTCAGCAACAATTTTAAAGAAATCAATCCTGAAAGAAAAGCTTTGTTGGAAAAACTGGCGACTCATATCCAGCGAAAGATTGATGAAAAAGAAGAGGTTAATCTGGTCTATGTTTGTACACACAACTCACGCAGAAGTCATCTCGGGCAGGTTTGGTCAAAAGTTGCTGCCGATTTTTATGGTTTTGATATCCATAGTTTTTCAGCAGGAACGGAAGTTACAGCTTTTAATCAAAATGCCATCAATGCTTTGATTGCTTGTGGTTTCGAGGTTAAAAAATCTGACGAAACAGCCAATCCGAAATATGAAGTGTTATTTGGCGAAAGCAAATCAAATCTTTGTTTTTCTAAAACGATTGACGATGAAAGTCTTCCCAAAGAAAATTTTGTAGCAGTAATGACTTGCGGAGATGCAGATGAAAATTGTCCTTTTATTCCTGGGTGTGATTTACGCATTGGAACAACATATTTCGACCCGAAATCTTATGACAATTCCATTCTAATGGACGAAAAATATACCGAAAGAAGCAATCAAATTGCTATGGAATGTCTTTATTTATTTTCATTATTAACAAAATAAAATGCAGCCAAAATTAAAATTTCTCGACCGGTATTTAACGCTTTGGATTTTTCTTGCGATGACAATCGGAGTAGCTTTAGGATACTTTTTCCCGGTTCTTTCTATAATGACAGAAAGCCTTTCGGTAGGAAGCACAAATATTCCGTTGGCGATTGGATTGATTTTGATGATGTATCCGCCGCTTGCAAAAGTAGATTACTCATTGTTGCCAAAAACTTTCAAGGATAAAAAAGTGCTGCCTATTTCGTTGATTCTCAACTGGATTATTGGTCCAGTTTTAATGTTTATTCTGGCCATCATATTTCTTCGAGACGAGCCGGATTATATGGTCGGACTGATTTTAATCGGGCTTGCGAGATGCATTGCAATGGTAATCGTATGGAATGACTTGGCAAAAGGAAACCGTGAATATGCTGCGCTTCTGGTTGCGCTGAACAGTATTTTTCAGATTTTTTCGTACAGTTTTTTCGTCTGGCTATTTATTAATGTATTGCCGCAAAAATTAGGCTTCGGAAATTTTAATGTTTCGGTGCCGATGCGTGATGTGACGGAAAGTGTTTTGATTTACCTCGGCATTCCCTTTTTAGCAGGATTTTTAACACGTTATTTTTTAGTAAAAACAAAAGGCGTAGATTGGTACAGCCGAAAATTTATACCAGCAATTTCGCCAATTACTTTATATGCTTTATTATTCACGATTGTTTTGATGTTTAGCCTGAAAGGAAGTACAATTGTTGAACTGCCAATGGATGTGTTAAAAGTTGCCGTTCCTTTGATTGTTTACTTTGTACTGATGTTTTTTGTAAGTTTTTTTATTAACAAATCAATGAAAGTTCCTTATGATAAAAACGCTTCCATCTCTTTCACTGCAACTGGAAACAATTTTGAGTTAGCAATTGCAGTAGCGATTTCGGTTTTCGGAATCAATTCAGCACAAGCTTTTGTTGGAGTCATTGGCCCTTTGGTAGAAGTTCCTGTATTGATTCTTTTGGTGAAACTAAGCTTATTTTTAAAGAAAAAATATTACTACGATAATCATATTTAAATGAAAACATTTGCTACAAAACCTTTGGTAGAAATGCATAGAAAGGATGTTCTGGAAATTTATAAACTGGGAATAGAAACTAAAAATGCGACTTTCAACACTACTGTTCCAACTTGGGAAGAATGGGACAAAGGTTACCTTCAGCATTCAAGATTTGTAGTAGAGATAGAAAATAACATCGCAGGCTGGATTGCGCTAAGTCCTGTTTCATCAAGATGCAATTATTCCGGTGTTGCGGAAGTCAGCGTTTATATTCATCCAGATTTTTTTGGATTGGGAATAGCTTCTGAACTTATGAAAGTTTTAATTTATGAAAGTGAGAACAACGGAATCTGGACTTTACAATCCAGTGTTTTTCCGGAAAATGAAGCAAGTCTAAAACTTCACGATAAATTTGGTTTTAGAAAGGTTGGATATCGTGAAAAAATTTCAAAAATGGATGGAATCTGGCGAGACACTATTCTTTTGGAAAGACGAAGTGCGAATTTGATTTAAAAAAAGTCTGAAAATTTTCAGACTTTTATTCTTATTGACCGATTTTTTCTTTCAAATCTTTGATGTATTTCTTCAATTCTTTATCTATTTTGGAAACATCGCGGATAGTGTCGCAAGCATACATCACGGTTGAATGGTCTTTCCCGCCCATTTCTTCTCCGATTTTTGTAAAGGTTGCATTCGTATATTCTTTTGCAAAATACATGGCTAACTGTCTAGGCAAAGCAATTTCTCTTTTTCTAGTTTTAGACAACAATTGCTCTCTCTGAATCCCGAAATAATCGCAAACAACTTCCTGAATGTAAGGAATATTGATTGTTTTCTTCTGAGTTGTTGCTAGTTTATTAATCGTATCTTTTAATAAATCAAGACTGAAATCAGATTTATAAACTGTTGAATAAGCAATCACAGCATTCACCACGCCAATCAATTCTCTTACACCATTTGTCTTAACTTCTGACGCTAAATAATCCAGCATATCATCAGTCAATTCAATTCCGTCACGGCTTAATTTGTCAACGATGATTTTTCTTCTTGTCTCGAAATTGGGCGATTTGATTTCCGCAGAAAGTCCCCATTTGAAACGGGAAATAATTCTTTCCTGTGTATCCAAAATATCAGCTGGCGCTTTATCAGAAGTCAAGATGATTTGTTTTCCATTCTGATGCAAATAATCAAAAATGTGGAAGAAACTATCCTGTGTCGCAGCTTTTCCAGACAAGAACTGAATATCATCAATAATCAAAACATCAATCATCTGATAATAATTCTGGAAGTCTGTTTTATTTTGGGATTTAGCTGCTTTTACGAAATCCTGAATGAATTTTTCAGAAGACTGATAAAGTACAACCTTATCAGGAAAAGAAGCTTTTACCTCCAAACCAATTGCCTGAGCCAGGTGCGTTTTTCCAACACCATATCCACCATAAACAAACAGCGGGTTAAAGGCGGTTGCTCCTGGTCTTTTTGCAATCGATTTTGCAACTGTGCAGGCAAACTTGTTGCTTTCACCTTCTACAAAATTATCAAAAGATTGATCTGCTTTTAGATTAGAATCAATATTGATTTTCTTGATTCCTGGGACTACAAATGGATTGATATTATTTTCCTTGATAACCGGTCTTGCTTCCTGAATTTTTGGAGCCTGAGTAGAAATCCCTTTCACATTCATGGTGATTGGTTTTTCCTTTCCTGCAGGTTTATTTTCCATTACAGAATACCACAATTTCACGCCTTTACCGATATTTTTTTTGAGCGCAGCAGACAGTAAAGACAGATAATTGTCCTCAATATATTCCTTGTAAAAATCGCTTGGAACTAGCAACGTAAGATTATTGTTCACCAAAGAAATTGGCTGAACTTTGTCAAACAATAAGTCGAAAGAATTTTGTAACTTTTTGAGGTCTGAATTATCCTCCGCTGCGTTTAGATTGTCTCTCATAAACTGGAGACACCTATCCCAGATCAATACCAAATTATCATTCATTTTCTGCTGCTATTACCGGTAATATTCTAGTTTTTTTTAGAAGAAGACAAATATCCAATTATAAATTTTTATAAAAAAATAATTTAGCTATTGATTATTAAAAAATATATTTGTATGAATTATTAATGACTTAAAATGATACACACAACACATTCAATAAGAGTACGTTACGGAGAAACAGACCCAATGAAATATGTCTATTATGGTAACTATGCAGAATATTTTGAAGTCGCAAGAGTTGAACTTTTTCGCACACTTGGAATGTCATATGATGAAATTGAAAAGAGAGGAATTTTCCTTCCCGTTTCCGAATATAAAATTAAGTATTTGAAACCAGGACTTTATGACCAACTTTTGGAAATTCACACCTATATTAAAAAAACCCCGGGAGTGAAAATCGAATTCGATTATGAAATTTATAATGAAGATAAAGTAAAAATTACAGAAGCGTCCACCACTCTATTTTTCCTGGATGCCGAAACGAATAAAATTGTAAGATGCCCAGATTTTCTTTTGGACTTGATTAAGGAAAATTGGAAGGAATAAATTATCTTTCCTTAAATTTTCAACATATTCGGAATTAAAATAAATCTTAAATGAAAAAATTACTCGCAATAGTTTCATTATCTATTGTATCATTATTTTCAGCGCAACAAAAAACCTATTGTAATCCTATTAACATCGATTATGGTTACACGCCGTTTGAAGTTTTCTCCAAGCAAGGAAAACACCGTGCAACTGCTGACCCTGTAATCGTTAATTTTCAGAAGAAATTATTTCTTTTTTCTACCAATCAGGAAGGTTATTGGTATTCTGATAATATGTTGGATTGGAAATTTGTAAAAAGAAAATTCCTTAGAGACAATAAATACATTCACGATTTGAACGCGCCTGCAGTCTGGGCAATGAAAGACACACTTTATGTTTTTGGCTCAACCTGGGAACAGGATTTTCCGATTTGGAAAAGCACCAATCCTACAAAAGACGATTGGAAAATTGCTGTTGACACTTTGAAAGTTGGCGCTTGGGATCCTGCTTTCCATTATGATGAAGACAAAGACAACCTTT
>DLND01000017.1:9256-10162 GCA_002476905.1 Flavobacteriales bacterium UBA7519 | reverse complement strand
GATTTCGTGCCAAGTCCGGAACTTGGATTTTCGATTTATCATCTTCAGAAATCAATGCTTCCTGTTCGGTAATTTGTCTTGCTAACGCTATGGTTTTTGGATAATGTGTAAAAATCTGAGAACCAATTCTGTCCTTCAAAGGTGTTACAATACTTCCTCTGTTGGTATAATCTTCCGGATTTGCTGTAAATATAAACTGAATATCCAAAGGCATTCTCAACTGGAAACCTCGGATCTGGACATCACCTTCCTGCAAAATATTAAACAAAGAAACCTGAATTCTCGCCTGCAAATCCGGCAATTCATTCAAAACAAAAATAGAACGGTTCGCTCTAGGAATCATCCCGTAATGTAAAACGCGCTCGTCTGAATAAGGTAGTTTTAAAGTCGCTGCTTTGATTGGGTCAATATCACCAATCAAATCTGCAACATTCACATCTGGAGTTGCCAATTTTTCAAAGAATCTCTCCGAACGATGAACCCAAGAAATTGGCGTTTCATCTCCCAACTCAGCAATCAAATCTCTTGCAAATTTCGATATCGGATTGAAAGGACTATCATTGATTTCCGAACCTTTCACTATTGGCATATATTCGTCTAAAAGATTGACCATACTTCTGGCAATTCTTGTTTTTGCCTGTCCACGTAATCCTAAAAGATTGATGTGATGTCCTGCCAAGATTGCTTTTTTTAATTGCGGAATCACGGTGTCTTCGTAACCCCAAAGTCCTTCAAAAACGGGTTCTTTAGCTTTGATTTTTGCAATCAGATTGGCTTGGATTTCCTGATTGATGGTTTTATCTGTATATCCGGATTTTTTTAATTCTTTGAATGTTGTATCGTTCTTCATTTTATAAATGATATTATTTTGTTTTATATTTTTTTACCACAAAAGTCACAAAAGAA
>DLND01000017.1:0-9049 GCA_002476905.1 Flavobacteriales bacterium UBA7519 | reverse complement strand
AAAACTTTTGTGCCTTTTGTGGTTTAAATCTTCAAATTGACAACTTTTTACTTTTGCCTTTTAACTTGTCTCTTTCTAAATCCTTTTAATTCTATTTTTTTCGTAATCTTCAAATATCATTTGTCCCAAACCTGAAAGTCCTGTTAAGAAAGCTTTTCCTTTGTTTTGAGCGGTGAAGGCTTTCACAAATTGTCTCAAATAAGGGTCTTGTGCAATCATAAAAGTCGTGATTGGGATTTTCAGTTTTCTGGCTTGTGCTGCTTTGTTGAGACATTCGGAGACGATTTTTTCATCCAGACCCACGCTGTTCATATAATATTCGCCGGTTGGAAGTTTTAAACAACTTGGTTTTCCATCCGTAATCATAAAGATTTGCTTGTTCGTATTTCTTTTTCTTCGGAGAATATCCATTGCTAATTCCAATCCTGCAACGGTATTGGTATGATAAGGACCAACTTGTAGATAAGGCAAATCTTTGATTTGGATTGGCCACGCATCGTTCCCGAAAACAATAATGTCGATGGAATCTTTCGGATATTTTCTTTTGATAAGTTCCACCAAAGCCATCGCTACTTTTTTGGCAGGCGTGATTCGGTCTTCACCATACAAAATCATCGAGTGGCTGATGTCAATCATCAAAACCGTGCTCATCTGCGCTTTGTGTTTGGTTTCTTCTACGATGAGGTCGTTTTCCGTTAACCTCAAATCCGAAATTCCATTGTTGATTTGTGCATTCTTAATGCTTTCCGTTAGATTGACCAATGCGAGGTCATCGCCAAATTGGAAATTTCGGGTTTCGCCATCTTTTTCGTCACCGACTCCACTTTTGTTGGTTCTGTGATTTCCAACGCCGCTTTTTCTCAATTTTCCAAAGATTTGGTCCAATGCATAATCTCGCAAAGCGGCTTCCAATTTGGCTGTCAGGATATTTCTGCCTTCTCCAGAACCTGTATTACCATCTTCAGGTTTGATTTCTTCCTTGATATAACCTCGTTTTTTAAGGTCTTCGATAAAGTCGTCCAAACCATATTCTTCATTGAAAATATCGTACTCTTTATCGAGCATATCCAGCCAGTCAAAAGCTTCGTCCAAATCTCCGGAAGTGTGGATGAGCAAGTCTTTGAAAATGCCAAATACCCTGTCGAAATGTGAAACCTCTTCCGGAATATGCTTACTGAAAGTAAATCCCGTCTGGAAGTTTTTATTTTTATCTGTCATAGATTGATTTCAAATTTGAGATACAATTTAGGCATTATTAGCAAAATCTGAACCGTAAGAGTATAGAAAAAAGTAATGGCAGTGATAAACTTATACATTAAACACAAAGACACAAGGTTTTAATTTTACTCAATAATTCTTTTAAGGCACAAAAGTTTTCAAGTTTATTGGCTTTTTTTAATTTACTTTTAAAATATTTTTTAACCACATAGACACATAGTTGTTTGTATAAAATCTAAGAAAAAACAGTAGAGTGTTTAGCTCTATTTTATCTTTTTTTAAAGACAATATTGTGTTTTATCTATGTGACTATGTGGTTTTATTAATTTTTAAAAAAGCTTTTAAAGTTGTGAAAATTTTAGCGGAAATATTTTTGTGCCTTAATAACTAATCGAAAAAAAATATTTTGTGCCTTTGTGTTTAACTTAAAACTACGAAGCTAAAATTCTATCTTTGCAAAAGATTTACCGCTATGAAAGACTTAATGGGACGCGCAATCTGGGATTATTATCACAACGATAATCCTGAAGATTTGCAAACCGAAACTTCGATTTCTGAACTGGATGAACTTCCTGTGGATTACCTTTTCCGAGGTTTTGATGAGATGAATAAAATCGAACAAAAAGCTTTGAAACTGGCGATCGGAAAAGTTTTGGATATTGGAGCAGGAGCGGGTTCGCATTCACTTTATCTTCAGAATGAAAGAAATCTTGAAGTTACAGCATTAGATATTTCTCCAAAGTCGATTGAAGTTTGTAAACTGAGAGGTATCAAGAATGCTGTTGCCGAAAATATGTTGCAGTTTTCAGAAGGTAATTTCGATACGATTCTTTTATTGATGAACGGAACAGGAATTTTTCAAAGTTTGAATGTCATTGATATTTATCTTAAAAAACTTCATTCATTATTGAGTTCAAAAGGTCAAATCTTGATTGATAGCACCGATATTCTCTATATGTTTGACGAGGATGAGGACGGTGGCTTTTACATACCAGCAGATGGTTATTATGGCGAACTAGATTATATTGTTCATTATAAAGGCGAGTCGGAAGAGCCGATAAAATGGCTGTATCTCGATTTCAATACGTTGAAAAATGCTGCAGAAAATAATGGTTTTAAAATTGAAAAAGTTCTGCAGGAAGAAGATTCTTATCTGGCGAAACTGACTAAGAAATAAAAAAGAGGCTATCCTTTTGAGACAGCCTCTTTTTGTTTATGTATTTTTAATATTACCCAATCTCAATCCCATTCTCAACGGTTTCATCAGGTGTTACGAAAGATAATTTTCCGTCTGGTTTTGTTGTCAATAAAAACATTCCTTGAGACTCGATTCCGCGGATTTTTCTTGGCGCAAGATTCAAGAGAATCATTACTTGCTTTCCAATCAATTCTTCCGGAGAAAAGCTTTCTGCAACGCCTGAAACAACCGTTCTGATATCAACACCTGTATCCACTTTGAACTTCAATAATTTGTCTGCTTTCTCTACTTTTTCAGCTTCAAGAATAGTCGCAGTTCTCAGGTCGATTTTAGAAAAATCATCAAAGGTGATTTCGTCTTTCATAGGATTGGCGTTAGGATTTGTTTTCTTGTTATTTTGTTTGGTGTTTTCTAATTTTTGAATTTGAGCCTCAATCACATCATCTTCAATTTTTGAGAAAAGAAGAGACGCTTCGTTGATTTGATGTCCGCTTTCAATCAGGATGTTTTTGGTTTCAACATCGTTCCAGTCAGTTTTCTGAACATTGAACATATTCAATAATTTTTCTGAACTGAAAGGCATAAACGGTTCTGACAACTGAGCCAAAGCCACAGCAATTTGCGCTCCAATGAATAGAGAATTCGCCGCTTTTTCAGGATTATCTTTAATAGTTTTCCAAGGTTCTTCTGTCTGTAGATATTGATTCCCGAATCTTGCCAAATTCATCAATGCTGACAACGCATTTCTGAATTCGAAGTTATCCAAGAAAGTTCCGATTTCTTTTGCCGCTTTTTTGATTTCGTTTAATTCTTCAGCGTTATGGTTTCCTTCTGGAACAATTCCATTGTAATATTTGTGAATCAAAACCGCCACTCTGTTGATGAAATTTCCAAAAATCCCAACCAATTCAGAATTGTTTTTGGTCTGAAAATCTTTCCAAGTAAAGTTATTATCCTTAGTTTCCGGAGCAGATGAAAGCAATGCGTATCTCAAAACATCCTGCTGACCCGGGAAATCCTCAACATATTCGTGTGCCCAAACTGCCCAGTTTCTTGAAGTTGAGATTTTTTCATTTTCAAGATTAAGGAATTCGAAAGCAGGAACATTTTTCGGCATAATGTAGTCACCGTGCGCTTTCATCATACTTGGGAAAATAATACAGTGAAAAACGATATTATCCTTTCCAATGAAATGAACTAAATCACTTCCTTCACTTTGCCAATAATCTTTCCAATCTTTTCCGTTTTTCGCAGCCCATTCTTTCGTGAAAGAAATATAACCAATCGGCGCATCAAACCAAACGTAAAGCACTTTTCCTTCTGCACCAGGAAGAGGAACCGGAACGCCCCAATTCAAATCTCTTGTCATTGCACGAGGCTTCAAACCATCATTCAGCCAAGATTTTACCTGTCCATAAACGTTCGGTTTCCAGTCGTCTTTATGACCTTCGATAATCCATTCGTTTAAGAAATCTTCATACTCATTTAATGGTAAATACCAGTTTTTTGTTTCTTTTAAAATCGGAACATTACCGCTCAACATCGATTTTGGATTGATTAGCTCCGATGGAGAAAGGGTAGAACCACATTTTTCACATTGGTCACCGTAAGCATTTTCGTTACCGCAATTTGGGCAAGTTCCCACGATGTATCGGTCTGCTAAAAATTCGTTGGCTTGTTCGTCAAAATACTGCTCAGACATTTCTTCCGTGAATTTCCCTTTTTCATAAAGAACTTTGAAGAAATCCTGACTTGTTTCACGGTGATTCGCTGATGTTGTTCTAGAATACTCATCAAAAGAAATCCCCAAATCTGAGAATGATTTTTTGATGATTTCGTGGTATTTATCAACAATATCTTGCGGAGTAACGCCTTCTTTTTTAGCTCTTATCGTAATAGGAATCCCGTGCTCATCGCTTCCGCAGATAAACGCCACATCTTTTCCTGATCTTCTTTGAAATCTAGCATAAACATCCGCAGGAATATAAACACCCGCCAAATGTCCTATATGAACCGGTCCGTTTGCATAAGGCAAAGCGGCGGTAATCATTTTTTTGTTTGACATTTTTTAATTAAAAATTTGAGATGCAAAATTACGATTTTCATTTTTAAAATCAGATAAGTAAAAACAATATTAAAATGGATCAAGAAAAATTAAGTTTTTAGTTTAATGAGATTATAAAAAGAGCATTTAACTCATAGTAAGTTTATAATTGTAATTGCTAAATCAAATTATTGGAAATGATAATTTTTCTTGTTTTTGTTGATGCGTTTTAGATTCTTTTTTCTTCCATTGTTCTTTTGTGAAAGATTTGTTTTAATTTAATGTTTTAATGGTTTTTAGTTGATTAATTTAATTTAAAACTCCATTTGTGTTAATTTTTTAAGTTTTGTTAAAGTCACGAGTTTATTGAGGTTTTTAGCAATTGGAAAAATTTCAAAAATTATAATTTATTTCATTTTTGATTAATATAGGATTAATATTGGTTAATTTAGAAGAAGAAAAACAAGCTTAAAAACCGAAAAAATTACTAAATATTATTATTTGTTAAAAAAATTAACATTGCTTTAAATATTTGATTTTTAGAGGTTTAAATTTAGTTATAGTGTTTTTTTAGTTAGAATGGTGTACTAAATTCCCTAATTTTAAAAATATTTTAACACAATGTTGTTTTTTTTATAAATTGCAAAACTAGATTAAGTGTAATTTAGAGACAAATAAGAAAATAATATAAACCTTAAAAATTTATTTTTTGTGAGAAACTATAATGTATTAAAAATTGCTCCAGCTTTTCTATTGCTCGGATCAATGCTACATGCACAACAAAATGATTCGGTGAAGAAGGAAACTGCAATCGAACAGGTTGTGCTGATTGGTTATGGTGCTAAGAAAAAAACAGACCTTACTGGTTCTATTACTGCTATTTCAGCAAAGGACTTTAACGAAGGGAGTGTTAATTCGCCAGAACAACTGATACAAGGGAAAGCTTCGGGTATACAAATTACTACAAACAGTGGAGCGCCTGGTGCTGGTTCAACTATTAGAATTAGAGGAGGAGCTTCCCTTAATGCTAGTAATGATCCATTGATCGTTATTGATGGTGTGCCTTTGGATAATAATGGTATTAGTGAAGCTTCTAATCCATTGGCATTGATAAACCCCAATGATATTGAGTCGTTTAATATCTTGAAGGATGCTTCTGCTACTGCTATCTATGGGTCAAGAGCATCTAATGGAGTTATTATTATCACTACGAAAAGAGGGAAAACGGGTAAATTAAAAGCGACTTATACCACCACTACTTCTGTTTATGATAAGATGGGGACTGTGGAGATGTTATCGGCTGATCAGTTCAGGGATGTAGTCAATTCTAAGGCTGCTAATAATTACAAACTTCTTTTAGGAAAATCTAATACTAATTGGCAAAAAGAAATCTACCAAACTGCGGTTGGGTTCGATAACACACTTTCTCTATCTGGAGGAGTGAAAGGGTTGCCATATAGATTATCCTTAGGTTATCTTAATCAAGATGGTATTATTAAAACTAATAATATTGAAAGGTCAACTGCTTCATTAAATTTGAATCCTAAATTTTTTGATAATCACTTGGATATTAATTTCAATTTGAAAGGTACATATGTTGAAAACCGTTTCAAGGATGATGGAGCTGTAGGTGCTGCTGTAGTGTTTGATCCAACACAATCTGTTTTTGCACCGGGTTTTGAGAACTATGGTGGATATTTTGAATGGTTGGATTCTACCGGTACACCAAATACGAATGGAACAAAAAACCCTTTATCTATGCTTAATCAGCGCTATGATCTTTCGTATGTTAGCCGAGTTTTGGGTAATATCCAGTTTGATTATAAAATGCATTTCCTGCCTGAGTTAAGAGCAAATCTTAATTTGGGCTACGATTATTCTGATTCTAACGGGAATACTACGGTTTTACCAACAGCAGCAACAGAGTACTATAGAAAAGGCTCTTACAGAAGATATACTCAGGAGAAAAAAAACAAGTTATTAGAGTTTTATTTAAATTATACCAAAGATATATCAGCAATCAATTCATTAGTGGATATTACTGCGGGGTACTCTTATCAAGATTGGCAACGAAGCGAACCTTTTGCACCAACAAGTTATGGTAATGGAACAATGAATCCACAAACAGGAAACGACTTCTTTACCCAAAATACATTGATTTCTTACTTTGCCAGATTGAACTATACTTTTGATAAAAAGTACCTTTTAACAGCTTCGGTAAGAAGAGATGCTTCTTCAAGATTTAGTGAAGATAATAGAGTAGGATATTTCCCATCTGTGGCATTAGCATGGAGAATAGATCAGGAAAACTTTATTAAAAATACCAATGTATTCTCTACTTTAAAATTGAGAGTTGGTTGGGGACAAACTGGTCAACAGGATATTAGTAACAATGATTACCCTTATTTAGCCAGATATGTACAATCTAACAGTGGTGCCCAGTATCAAATTGGAGATGTTTTTTATAATACTTTACGAGGACAGGGTTATGATAAAAATATCAAATGGGAAACTACTACTACTAAGAACTTGGGACTTGATTTTGGATTCTTAAATAATAGAATTAATGGTAGTATTGAGGTTTATGAAAAAGAAACAAAAGATTTGTTGAGTGTAGTGAATGCCCCTGCTGGAGCTAATTTAACAAACTTGTTGTTGACCAATGTTGGAGATATGAGAAACAGAGGTATCGAATTCAATATGGGAGTTGAAGCGATCAAAAATGAAAACTTCTCATGGGAGTTTAATTTGAATGCCACTCATTATAAATCTGAAATTACCAACCTTGCATCAACTTCTGTTTTAACAGGTGGAATCTCTGGAGGTACGGGAAGTACGATCCAAGTTCATGCAGAAGGATATCAACCTAATGCTTTCTATGTTTATCAACAGGTTTATAATCAGCAAGGTAAACCAATTGAAGGTGTCTATGTGGACCGTAACGGGGATGGGATTATTAATAGTGGGGATCTGTATCAATATAAATCTCCTGCACCAGAACTATTACTGGGTTTTTCATCTAGATTTACATATAAAAATTGGGATTTAGGATTTACAATGAGAGCGAGTTTTGGTAATTATGTTTATAATAACCAAGCTTCCCAATTTGGTAACCTATCAGGAATAAAAGCAAACAACTACTTACAGAACATACATACGAGTTATCTGGATACTCAGTTTGATACTCCTCAATATTTCAGTGACTATTATGTCGAAAATGGGTCATTCTTAAGAATGGATAATATCAATATAGGATATAATTTTCCAAGCTTTATTAATGAAAATTCTAAATTAAGAGTTTTTGGTTCTGTTCAAAACGCATTCTTAATCACTAATTACAGTGGATTGGATCCAGAAGTATTTAATGGTATTGATAATAACCTTTATCAAAGACCAAGAGTGTATTCTATCGGGTTAAACTTTCAATTTTAATTAAAAAAAATCATGAAATTTAAAAATATATTAATAATAAGTATAACAGCATCATTATTTCTTGCCTCTTGTGAGAAAGATTTAGATCGTATGCCGGAGACAGAAGTTACTTCAGCATCTGTATATTCTAATTTTAGTAATTATAAAGGTGTTTTAGGGAAAATCTATGCTGGTCTTGCGATGAGTGGGCAAGAAGGTGGTGATGGTAATGCTGACATCGGAGGTATTGACGGAGGAACTTCGAATTATTTGAGACAATTATTCCAATTGCAAGAGCTACCAACTGATGAAGCAATTATTGCTTGGTCGGATTCGGGGCTTCCAGATATTCATAATATGAATTGGGCTGCCAATAATCAATACGTAACAGCTCTTTATTATAGGATCTATTATCAGATTGCTATGGCTAATGAATTCATTAGAGAAACTCAAGATGATAAATTATCCTCTAGAAATATCACAGGAATAGACGCTGATGAGGCTAGGTTATTTAGAAATGAAGCTCGTTTTATGAGAGCTTTAAGTTATTCGCATGCTATTGATCTGTTTGGTAACGGCCCTTTCGTAACTGAAAAAAATGATGTAGGTGTAACGGCTCCTCCAAGAATTGAGCGTAAAGAACTTTTCAAGTATGTAGAGTCTGAGCTAAAAGACCTTGAAGGACTCTTAAAAGATCCCAGAACTAATGAATACGGTAGAGCGGACAAGGGTGCTGTTTACATGTTATTAGCAAAATTATATTTAAATGCAGAAGTTTACACCGGAGAAAATAGATATAATGATGCATTGCTTTATGCTGAAAAAGTAATTAATTCAGGCTATTCTCTTAAAAGTAATTATAATGAGCTTTTCTTAGCAGATAACAATTTGGAAAATAACGAAGTTATTTTCTCTGTTAATTTTGATGGCACACATACTAGGACTTATGGTGGAACAACGTTTATTATTCATGCTTCCACGGGAGGTTCTATGACAGCCGCTGATTTTGGCATCAATAGTGGTTGGGGCGGAATTAGAAGTACTAAAAATCTAGTAAATCTTTTTCCTGCTACAGATGGTTCTATAGATAAAAGAGGTGTTTTTCATACAGATGGGCAAAATTTCGAGATTAATGCAATAGGGGCTTTTACAGATGGTTATCCACTTATCAAATTTAA
>DLND01000018.1:3489-3855 GCA_002476905.1 Flavobacteriales bacterium UBA7519 | reverse complement strand
CTTGTAAAAGTCTCAGGATTAAAACTAATACCGGTGCCATAAAACCTATCGTCTCATAGCTTGGGATACATCCAATCAGGAATGTGGAAAATCCCATAATCAGAAGTGTGACCAGAAATGTGTATTTTCTGCCGATTAAATCTCCCAATCTCCCAAAGAATAATGCGCCGAAAGGTCTTACTACAAAACCTGCCGCAAATGTTGCTAAAGTTGATAGGAAAGCTGCTGTTGGATTATCTGCCGGAAAAAATTTCGTGGCTAGGACAATTGCCAGACTTCCGAAAATATAGAAGTCATACCATTCTATAAGGGTGCCCAGAGATGAAGCCATAATCACGCTCCAAATGGTGCGGTTTTTTTGCTTGT
>DLND01000018.1:0-3336 GCA_002476905.1 Flavobacteriales bacterium UBA7519 | reverse complement strand
TGTCGCTCAGGTTCTCGTACTGTACGTGATGTGAATCGCTCATTGTATATTATGATTTTGTGTTAATGATTTTTATAGATAAATCTGGAACTGAAGGATGAATTCTCCTTTTGATTTTGGTTCTGCCGAAGCGCTTGTGTAAGTTGGCCGTGTTGAGTACTGCGTCGTCAGTTTGGCGTGATGACCGTCAATAAACCAATTGGCTCCGATATCAAATTGTGAAGAAGAATTTTCCAAAGCTTTGAAATTCTTATTCGTGTAAGCTGCAAAGGGCTGAATTCTGATTTTCGGTTTATCGGCATTGTTTGGCAAGAGTAATCCGGCTTGCAGGTAATAGATATTTCCCGTACCGATCATTGGTTGTAGATTTCCTGCGCCTGCAATCGCTTTGTCTCCGATGAAATTGGGGTCATTGGAGCCAAGTTCATTATTCCAAGATTTCTGAGATAATTCGGTCCGAAATTATAATTGTAAAATCCAGTGTAGGCAGAAAGTGCCATTTTGTTTTTGGCGTTTCCTAAAAGTAAATCTGCAAAGGCATCAATCGCAAAAAGCGCAATGTCGTGTTTCTCGATTTGTGAATTAACAGAAGTTCTCGTTCCGTCTTTCTGATGATAAAAACCAGCTCCCAGATTGAAAACTTTCTTAGTTCCTAGATAAGAACCAACTTTGAAAGGTAAAAGATTGGATTCCGAGTCAAGGAATTGATATTCCACATAACCGGCTTTTGAAAATTCCGGATTTCCATTGTTGTCAACAGCAACTCTCGCTGCTGGATTTGTAACGTCAACAGGTGCAATATTGGTTGCGAATGGTTTGTTTAAACTGAATCGGTATTCGAATTTGCCATATTTTCCTTTGGCAAACATTCCCATTTGTCTTGCAAATTGGTCAGAATTGTCAATCAAAGGCCAAGTGAAAATCGGCGAATCAACAGTCAAGAAATTTAAGGTGGAAGCCATTGTCATTCTGGAAAGTCCCATATAATAATGAAGACCGGCTCCCAAACTTAAACTGAATTCTCCTGCTTCTCCGGGTAAAACCACTGCATATTCGTTCCAGGCATCGTGAAAAAACATCTGAGGTTTTTTACCATTTCCATAAACGCCTGTTCCTGTAGAACCTGAACCGCCACCATTGATAAAAGTCTGATTATTAATTCCGAAATGCATCAAAACCATATATCTTTTGGTAATTTGTGCATAAGCAAGTGCTCTCAATCGTCGGTTTCCGATGTTCCAGGAATTTTTGGTAGCTTCGTCAGAAACCATCGTTCCGGGATTCATTTCTGTATTTCTTAACCAGATTTGGTTCCAAAGAATAAATCTAACATACTTGTCGCCTTCTGGGTTTAGGTTTAATTTCAAACCATTTCCATAATCAGGCGAACCTTGTGAATATAGAGAAGAGCTGATTAAAGCTAATCCTATAAAAGTGATGATTTTCTTCATATATTAATAAAAATTTGGTGTTTATTTTGTGATTACCAAATTGTTATTAATATTTTGTTTACAAAAATTTAATATATATTAATGCTAATAGTATAGTTATTCTTGATTCTTTTTACTTTAATCTTGTTTCTTTTTCTATTTTTTAAACCTTTCCCACTTTATCAACATATATTTATCAGCAAATTGAGTGATGATTAATCCTGAATTTTCAAGATTATTCTCTTGTGAGATATAGTCTATCAATTCATTTTGTTTTAGTACTTTATAAACAGGATGGAATTCTGAATGTGGTGGTCTTGTGATATTGTATTTCTTAATCCAAGAACTAATGCTTACGTGAGAGACGCCAATAATTCTTTCAATTTCTCGATAGCTTAATCCTTCCAGATAGAGTTGTAAAGCTTTGGTAACATAATAGTCATCAATTTGTTTTCCTAATTTCTTAACCGTAAAGTAATAGTTGCAGTTCTTGCAGTAGAATCTTTGTTTTCCTTTGATGATTCCACTTTTTGAGACATTTTGATTGTTGCATTTAGGACATTGATTTTCCATAACTATACCTTTTTAGCAAATATATAATAAATTAGCAATATTTGAATTTAACTTAAAGATAATATTATTGTTAAAATACAATTAACAGATAAAATTATCTTTTTAATTTGTTTTATAAAGATAAATATTTCTAATTTTGCATCATAATTAGATAATAGAAATGAAATTAGAAGTTTCTTCAGAGAAACATTTGGTTTATGTAGAAGAAATCAAAAACGAAATGGAGGATTCTGCGAAAAAGCGCGGAACTGGTATTGCAAAACGTTCTTCAGAATATCTGAGCAAAAAAATCTCGGAAGGGAATTCCATTATTGCAATTGACGAAAATGGAACTTGGGCGGGCTTCTGTTATATAGAAACCTGGACAAATGGGGAATATGTCGCTAATTCTGGACTAATCGTTTCGCCTCAATTCAGAAATGCTGGGTTGGCAACTCAGATTAAAGAAAGAATTTTCCAATTATCACGTGAGAAATATCCAAATGCTAAAATTTTTGGATTGACTACCGGCTTGGCGGTAATGAAAATCAACAGTAGTTTAGGTTACAAACCAGTCATTTATTCTGAACTGACTCAGGACGAACAATTCTGGAACGGTTGCAAAAACTGTGTGAATTATGAAATTCTGATGATGAAAGAACGTAAAAACTGTCTTTGTACAGCGATGCTTTTCGCTCCGGAAAATCTGAATAAAGAGAAAAAGAAAAATTTTGAATCTATAAATAACAACAATGAGTAAGAAAGTAGTTTTGGCATTTAGTGGCGGTTTGGATACGTCTTATTGCGCAAAATATCTGAGTGAAACTTTGGGTTACGAAGTTCACGCAGTCACGATTAATACAGGAGGATTTGATGAAAAAGATGAGGTTTTGCTTAAAGAAAAAGCGGAAAAATTAGGCGTGGCTTCTTACAGGTTTGTTGATGCTTCGGAAAAATATTATAATGATTGTGTTAAGTATTTGATTTTTGGTAACGTTCTGAAAAACAATACTTATCCTTTATCGGTAAGTGCGGAAAGAACGATTCAGGCGCAGACGATTGCTGAGGTTGCTTTGGAAATCGGAGCGGATGCAATTGCGCACGGAAGTACAGGCGCGGGAAATGACCAAGTTCGTTTCGATTTGATTTTCCAAGTAATGTGCCCGAAAATCGAAATTATCACACCAATTCGTGATTTGAGCTTGTCGCGTGAAGATGAAATTCAGTTTTTGAAAAATCATAATTACGAAATGGATTTCGACAAAGCAAAATATTCAATTAATAAAGGACTTTGGGGAACTTCTGTTGGTGGAAAAGAAACTTTGACTTCGCAGAATTACCTTCCTGAAGAGAT
>DLND01000085.1:5378-15122 GCA_002476905.1 Flavobacteriales bacterium UBA7519 | reverse complement strand
AAATGATATCTCCGGTGATGATTTTCTAGGCAATGTTTGCAGAGACTGGGAAATGAAAGCGATTCAGTTTCAGAATCTCGGCAGTAGAGTAGTGCGACTTCGCACGGCCACTGTACTTTCGGAAAAAGGTGGCGCTTTAGAAGTTCTAAGAAAACCGGTGGATTATAGCATAGGAGCAGTTTTAGGAAACGGGAAACAGTATTTTCCCTGGATTCATATTGATGACCTTGTGAATATTTACCTAAAAGCTGTAGAAGATGCTTCTATGAATGGCGCTTATAACGCTTCTGCACCGGAATTTGTAAACAATGAAATCTTTACAAAAAAACTAGCTTCACACCTCGGGAAAAGAATTATTTTGCCGAATATTCCAAAATTTATCATAAGAACTATGCTTGGTGAGATGTCCGTGATTGCTTTGGAAGGTAGCCGTATTTCTGCTGATAAAATACAAAATTCAGGTTTCAAGTTTGCATACAGAACACTGGAAGAAGCTCTTTCTGACGTCTTATAAATCTACGGATTGTTCATTTTTTTGCTGACAGATTTTCTAAAATCAATATCATCTAAAACCCATTTAAGAATTTTATCTTCGGAAGATCTGATGTTAGCAAAGTCAGGATCAACATAAAAATTGGGAATAACACCCAATCCTTTATTTTCAAACTCAATATTGGGACGTATAAGAAATAGCCCGATTGGTAATGTTAATTTTGAGTTAGGCAAAGTCACGGTATTATTCACACCTGAAACTGTACCATCATTGGCACCGCCGGTTTCTTCGCCCACTATTACGGCTCTTTTCTCGTATTTTAACTTTGCGGAAAGGATGGATGATGCAGAAAAGCTTGCACCATTTACCAATACATAGATTTTTCCTTGGAACGCATTTGGTTTTGGTCTTGTTGGTCTTGATACAAACTCTCTGAAATAATAATGCTGATCTTTTTTAGATGACATAAGATAGTTCCCAGCCAGAAAAAACGGGTAGCCAATTGCCGTAAAGATAGATGAAAAAACAGTTTGTCCCCGGAAATAATTCTGATGCATTCCAGATGTTTTGGAAGTCATTTCCGGAACTTTTATCAAAGTGAATTTTTTATCTGAGAGGTAAGAATATAGTGTGTTTATCTCGGAAAGCGACCCGCCAAGATTATCCCGGATATCCAGAATAAGATATACAGAACCTGCTTTTCTGATCTTAGAAAATGACTCTGAATAAAAAGCTTTGGAAAGTGTTGCAGAAAATGTTTTTATTTTGATATAGGCAATACTGCTGTCACTTGATAAGAATTTCAGACTTCTGTTATAGCTTTTGGAGTCAAAATCATAATCCTGTATTTTCTGAAAAGAGGTTACCTTGGGTTGTACTTTTTCCTTTGTAAGTTCCTGCTCCGTTTTTTTCTGCCTCCTTATAATAATCTCAGATACTTTATTATCCAATTTGGTAAGGAGTTTTGCACTGTCTAGAAACCCGTTTTCCAGCGTATAATAATTGAAAAATGTTAGATTTATAAAATATTTCTGAAAGGTTTTGTTGTAACCGTCCGAGCTAAAAAGTCTTCTGTAGCGTTCCGTAAGATCAGAAATATTTTCGTTGTTGATTGTAAGGATTTCGGTGCCAGGTTTTATATTTCCAAAATTCTGTTTGTTATCAGTCACAAACATTCTGTTGTCAATAATTTTATAGTCCATCATTGCAAAAAGCGGTTTTTTAGTCTTCAGTTCTTTTTGCTCAGACTTTGAATACTGTCTTGGAAAAGTTCTCAGGCGGAGATGTCCTTCCTTAATGCTTGCAATTACAGGAGATAATTTTAGGTAAAATTGATTAGGAGTCAGTGGTTCGGTTATGATTTGTTTCAGGCTGTCAAATTTTTTGTCCAGCTGCGACTTGGAAATGTACCAATAAAGATTAGGGTGAAATCTCTTAAGCTTTTTGTATGTAAAATCGACATCTCCTCTTAGTTCAGAAGCTGGTATTTTCTTTTCCAGAAACAAATTATTTTTCCTTACAGAATTGCAGGAGAATACAAACCATAATAAAAAAAAGAATAAAATAGGTTTCATACTTTCAAAAAATTAGCTTTTTCCGGAAGCCATTCGTCCATTAATGCAGCATTCAAAGGAAAATAATATTTACAGCTGATTAATATTAATTATAAAATCATCTACGATTTGATCCGGCGTTGCCCAAGATGTAATAATCCGAATAGCAGAACGCTCTTCATTGACTTTTTTCCAGACGTAAAAATCAAAATTTTCAGCTAATTTTTCGATTTGTGAGTTACTGAGAATCGGGAAAATCTGATTGGTAAATGTTTCTGACAAGAATTGAAAACCTTTCTTCTGAAATGCAGATTTGATTTTCATTGCCTGAACGTTGGAATGTTTTGCCAAATCAAAATACAAATCATTTTTCATTAGTTCCGAAAACTGAATGCCCAGCAGTCTGCCTTTTGCCAGCATTGCACCTTTCTGTTTGATATGAAATCCAAATTCTTCTTTGAGTTGGTCATTAGTTATGATAATGGCTTCCCCTAATAAAGCACCATTTTTTGTACCTCCGAGATAAAAAACGTCGGTTAAGTTGGCGATATCTTCCAAAGTCAAATCATTGATTTCTGAAGTCAGAGCTTGTCCCAATCTTGCACCGTCCATAAAAAGATACAAACCGTTGGACTTACAAAATTCAGACAGTTCCTGTAATTCTCTTTTATTGTAAATGGTTCCTATTTCGGTAGAATTGGAAATATAGACCAGTTTTTGTTTGACTTGATGTGGTTTATTGGTATGCAAGTCCAAAACGGACTGAATATGTTCTGGTTTTAGTTTTCCATCCGAAGTTGCCATTCCGTGAACTTTATGTCCTGTAGCTTCAATAGCGCCGGTTTCATTGGTGAAAATATGACCTGTTTCGGCAGAAACAACGCTTTCGTGTGGTCTGAGAATAGAAGAAATAACAAGCAAGTTGGCTTGTGTTCCACCGCTCACAAAATGAATATCAGCGTTATTGTTATTCATCTTTTGGTGGATTAACAGTTTTGCTTGTTCACAATAATCATCATAGCCATAACCATTTTGCTGACTAAGATTGGTTTTGATTAGTGCTTCTAAAATATTAGGATGACAACCTTCCGTATAATCATTTTTGAAAGAATATTTCTTCATTATTTCTGCTTTTTTAATCGTAATGAAACCTGCACTTGGCAATATGGATTTCATTTTCTTCATATTTATAAATCAATCGATGTTCGTCATCAATTCTTCTTGACCAAAAACCCGAATATTTATGTTTTAAAGGTTCAGGTTTTCCATTGCCATCAAAAGGATTTCTGGCGATATCTTTCAGCAATTCGTTAATTTTTCTGAGTTTTTTCTTATCCGTATTTTGCCAATAGAGGTAATCTTCCCAAGATTCATCCACAAAAACATATTTCATTATTCTTCGATTAAATCTTTAGAAAATGTATTACCTGCCTTCAACTTATCAATCGCCGAATCTAGTCTGCTTTCATTTTTTCTAGAAGATAATTCGTGGTTAGTAGCCATCAAAGAATTGTATTCTTCCAAAGATATTACAACAATACCTTTGTCTTTCCCACGATTAATAATTAATGTTTCGAAGTTTTTGGAAACTTTGTCAAGATAAGTTTTAATGTCTTTTCGGAAATCTGATATGTTGGCAATAAGCATAATTCTGTATTTTAAATTGTACAAATATAAGTACAATATATCAAAATTTTATAATATATTTTGTTAGTTCAAAATTGAATTCTGTCTAACTTTTACTTATCTTTGAACTATGAATTCCCTCACAGAAGAAAATTATCTGAAAGCGCTTTATCATCTTATTAATGAGAATGATGAAGTTTCTGTAAATGATCTGAGTCGACAACTCAACATCAAAATGCCGTCTGTGAATAGTATGATAAAAAAATTTGCAGATAAAAAATGGGTTAAATATGAATCTTACAAACCCATCAAATTAACTGAATCCGGAAAGAAAGAAGCGTCACTGATTGTAAGGAAACATCGTTTAACAGAAATGTTTCTGGTAGAAAAGATGGGTTTCGGTTGGGAAAATGTCCACGAGATCGCAGAACAGCTGGAACACATCCATTCCGAAGTGTTTTTTGATAAAATGGACGAAATCCTCAATTACCCGAAAGTGGATCCGCACGGTGAGCCCATTCCGGATAAAGATGGAAATGTGATCCAGCCAGATCTTAAAAAACTTAGTAAATGTAGAGAGAATGATAGGGTAGAACTGGCTTCTGTAACAACTTCTTCGGAGGAATTTCTCAGCTTTCTTAATAAAAGAAACCTTAGTCTTGGCACAGAAATCAAAGTTTTGCAGAAAGAAGATTTTGATCAGTCTATGAAGGTTTTCTATAATAGTCAGGAGGAAAATTTTAGTAAAACGGTTTGTGACAGATTATTGGTAAAATAAAAAAGAGACTTGATTTTAAGTCTCTTTTTGTTTATTCTTAATTGAACATATCCTTCACTTTCTCGAAGAATGTCTTTTCTTTTCCTGTTGGTTCGGCATTCATATCGCCGTTTTGTAATTGGCTTTGGAAGAATTCTCTTTGTTCCTTAGACAGTTTCTGTGGAGTCCATACATTGATATGAACAAACATATCACCTTTGCCACCATAACCTTCAATATTTGGAAGACCTTTTCCTGCAAGTCTCAATATTTTGCCGGATTGTGTTCCTTCATCAATCTTGATTTTGACCTTTCCACCGACTACATTAATTTCCTTTGTAGTTCCTAGAGCCGCTTCTGCAAAAGATATATACAGTTCCTGATGTAGATTATCGCCCTCGCGCTTGATTGCTTTATCTACTTCTTCCTCCACCACTACCAAAAGGTCGCCAGGTGTTCCTCCCAAAGGTGCATCATTACCTTTTCCTCTTACATTAAGTTGAATGCCGTCTCTGGCACCTGCCGGAATATTGATGGTGATTTCTTCTTCTTCTTTCACTAAACCTTGTGCATTGGCTCCGGAAGGGATTTTGTCTGCCACTTTTCCGACACCTTGACACGTTCCACAGGTGGTTTGCGTCTGCATCTGTCCGAACATCGTATTCATAACTTTGACTTGAACACCACTTCCGCCACATGTAGGACAAGTTTTGGAAGTAACGCCTGCAGCCAGCTTCATTTTCTTAACCTTTACGGTTTTCTGAGTTCCATTGATCATTTCTTCCAGATTCAGCTTGATACGGATTCTTAGATTAGAGCCGCGTGCCTGCTGCTGTCTCTGACCACCGCCAAATCCACCACCGAAAATATCACCAAATTGACTGAAAATGTCTTCCATATTCATTCCGCCGCTAAAGCCGCCAAATCCACCACCGCCAGCTCCGCCGCCCATTCCGGCGTGTCCGAACTGGTCATACCTGGCTTTCTTGTTATCGTCGCTCAGCACTTCATAGGCTTCTGCCGCTTCTTTAAATTTTTCTTCTGCTTCCTTATCGCCAGGATTTTTATCCGGGTGATATTTGATTGCCATTTTTCTGTAGGCTTTCTTGATTTCTTCGGCGCTGGCCGATTTGTATATTTCTAAAACTTCGTAATAATCGCGTTTTGACATAATTCGTAATTAATGATTGATAGTTGAGTAATGGTAATCAATATTTAAAATGAAAAAATCATTTAATAATTATTTCTCAACATTCATAATGTTTAGTTTCCGGTTACTACTTTAGCAAAACGAATGACTTTGTCGTGAAGCTGATAACCGGTTTCTATCACATCTACAATCTTGCCCTTCAATTCTGGAGTTGGTGAAGGAATCTGCGTAATAGCCTCGTGAAAATCTACATTAAAATCGTCTCCAACTTTCACATCAATTGGTTTAAGACCTTTCTCTATCAATTTGTTTTTGAATTTCTGATAAATCAACTCTACGCCTTTAAGGTCGGATTCGTTTCCATTTTTAGCGATTTCTTTCAAAGCTCTTTCAAAATCGTCCAAAATGCCTAACATAGAAGTCATCAGATCTTTTGAAGCATAAAGGTAAAATTCATTTTTTTCTTTCAGAGTTCTTTTTTTGTAATTTTCAAACTCTGCATATAAGCGGATATATCGGTCTTTTTCTTCTGCCAAAAGTTCTTCCGCAGTAGGCTTTTGTGACACATTTTCCTGATTTTCCTGTTCCGTGTTTTCAGTGTTCTGTGAGTTCGTGTCCAGATTTTCTTCGTGTATATCTTTGTTTTCGTCCATTATTGATAATTTTATAGTTTCTATTTCTCAATTTTTCTGCCAATCCTTGGGCATTGACAATTAGGCAGAGTTTTTTATAGTTTAAGTGTGAATTTTGACATTTCGTACAAAAAGTGTATTTTTATAAAAATTATAAGAATGAGACTGACTAAAGAAAATGAAAAAAAACTATCTGCCTTAGAAAAAGTAGCCAACGGAATCATTTGGTGGGTAGGTTCTATTCAGTCGCTGGTTTTCCACACTATTTTTTTTATTATTTGTTTTGCATTGCCTATTTTCAATATTGTTGAATTTGAGCATATGTTGCTGGTTCTTACCACTCTCGTTTCTTTGGAGGCGATATATCTGGCCATTTTTATTCAGATGTCTGTGAATAAAAGTTCTGAACATATTGAGGATTTGAAAGAAGATGTTAATGAGATCCAAGAAGATATTGATGAGATCCAAGAAGATATTGAAGAAATTCAGGAAGATGTAGAAGAAATCCAAGAAGATATTGACGAAATTCAGGAAGATGTGGAAGAAATCAGTGAAGATGAAGATGATGAAGACCACAGCGAGCGTGCCAGAACAGTAATGCTGAAAAGCAAAGTAACAAGCAATAAAAATGATATCAAAAACCTGAAAGATAAAATTGCTGAGCTGGAAAATCTAATAGAAAGTCTCAAAAAAGATGATGTCCAATAGCTTTTTATAATTCCAATTTTAAAATTTTCTCCATTTGTTTCTGATTGACAGATTCAGGAATCACTCTGAAAATAGAATTCCTGATACTTGTAAAATTCTCCCACTGCGCCACTTTCCCGAGCATCCAACTCGTATTTACAATATGATGAACTTTTTCTTTCCTGATTTTTTCAAATTGAAAAAAAATTTTGTTCCAATCTTTTTCGGTTTTCGAAAGCTTTGACAAAATATAAGCATCTTCACCAGCTTGACAACCGCCTTGTCCCATATTTGGCGTCGTGGCGTGGGCAGCATCTCCAATTAGGCACAGGTTCTCTGCGGACCAATTATTCATTGGTTTGATGTCAATAATGTTATTCAGAATAATGTTTTCTTTAGAAGTTTTAGAAATCATTTTTAAAATTTCAGGATGGAAATCCCTAAATTCCTCCAGCAGATCTATATTTTCAGAATAAAATTTCTCATTCACCAAAGCGTACCAGTATAAAGTATTTTCAGACAATTTTACAAAACCGAAACGTTTTCCTTTTCCCCACATTTCGTAAGCATTGTGGCTGTATTTTTCTGGGATTTCTGTATTTATAATTCCACGCCAGCATTTTTGTTTCGCATTTCGGATTTCCCCAGATTTTAAGATTTGATTTCTGACTAAAGACTTTACACCATCAGCTCCAAAAACGATTTCGCTTTCAATTTCTGTTTGATCTTCAAAGGTTAAATGGTAATTTTCTTTCTTCTCAATTTTTGACAGTCGTTTATTGAGGATAATATGTTCCGAAATATTCTCACTCAAGATTCTCTGCAAATCCGCTCTGTGAATGGCAATATTGCAAACCTTGTATTTACTTTCAAGTTTCAGAACATCAGTTTTAGAAATGGTTTTCAGTTTTTCATCAGTGATAATTAGAGCGTGCATTTTGGTTCCTGCATCCTCGATTTTTTCTTTCAATCCGAGTTTATCAAAAATTTGCATTGCATTGCCTGCCATTGCAATTCCGGCGCCGACGGGTTTGATTTCCGCTGCACTTTCATAGATTTTAAAATCGATGTTGTGTTGCTTTAGAAAATTCCCCAAAGTCAAACCGCCAATTCCGCCACCGATGATTGAAATTGCATTCATTATTGATTAAGTCTGTCTGAATTTTCTCTCATAGCATCGACAAAAACTGTATTCTTTATTTGGTTCGATATTTTTTTATCAAATTTTTTGTTTAAAGTTATGATTTGAATGTCTCCAGAGTAATGAATGTGAAAAATAATATTTTGATTTTGATCAATCATATGAAAATCCCAGAAACCACCGTCACATTGAGTGATTGTATAAAAGTGAGGAAGAAAATTTTTCAAATCTTGCACATCTATCTCTAATCCTCCATTGAATTTCGTTGAGATTTCTAAAGATTTAAAATATTCAAGAGTTCTAATAAGAGGTTTATAATCTTTTCTTTTTGAAATAAATTTAGAAATCCAAGGCTTATTGCATCCTCCAAATATTATAAGTTTGTTAATGTCTAAAGTAGTGATAAGTTTTAGAAATTGGGATGTTAATTTCTTATCTAAACTATTTTCCAACTTTATCCAATAAACAGATTTTGAAGTTGGATAATAAAAAACTTCTGAATCAGTTTTTTTATCATATTCAAAAAGTGGAAGTGATCTATATTTAATGATACAAATATCTCTTTTAATCTTGTTAATCATATTATATTAATCTATTCTGTAACAAAGATATTATTATAAAATAAAAAAGCAGGCTAAAAAAACCTGCTTCTAATTTATAATCAAAAATCTTATTTACCAAGATAAGATTTCAGAATCTTACTTCTGGAATTATGTTTCAGCCTTTTGATCGCTTTTTCTTTAATCTGACGAACTCTTTCTCTTGTTAAATCGAAGGTTTCACCAATTTCTTCCAATGTCATCGGATGTTTTCCGTTCAAACCGAAATATAATCTTACCAAATCTGCTTCTCTAGGAGTTAAAGTATTCAAGGCTCTTTCAATCTCGATTTGTAGAGATTCCAACATCAAATCTTTATCAGGACTTGGAGATTCTCCCGAACGCAAAACGTCATATAGGTTAGAATCTTCACCTTCCACAAGCGGCGCATCCATAGAAAGATGACGGCCACTGTTTTTCATAGATTCCTTGATGTCTTCCTCGCTCATATCAAGAACTTCTGCCAATTCTTCCGGAGAAGGTGGTCTTTCGTTTTCTTGCTCGAGGTGAGCATAAGCTTTGTTGATTTTGTTGATAGAACCAATTTTGTTCAAAGGTAATCTTACAATTCTCGACTGCTCAGCCAAAGCCTGCAAAATCGATTGACGAATCCACCAAACAGCATACGAGATGAATTTGAAACCTCTTGTTTCATCATATCTTTTCGCCGCTTTCATCAGACCAAGATTTCCTTCGTTGATTAGATCCGGAAGAGAAAGTCCCTGATTTTGATACTGTTTAGAAACCGAAACCACGAAACGTAAGTTAGCTTTGATCAATTTTTCAAGCGCAGCTCTGTCTCCGGCACGGATTCTCTGAGCCAAATCTACCTCCTCATCAGCGGTAATCAATTCAACTTTTCCAATCTCTTGCAGATACTTGTCTAGTGATGCGGTTTCCCTGTTGGTAACCTGTTTTGTAATTTTTAATTGTCTCATTATAAAAACCTCATTCTATTAGGTTGCATTATATTATACGATGAAAACATCAAAAAGGTTACAAATATTTTAATCTCATCAGATTAAACTTCAATTTTAACGTAATTTAAAATTAATTAGTAAAATTTTGGGCAGCTTTTCCGCCTTCCACTCCCGCTATTTTTTGCC
>DLND01000085.1:0-5291 GCA_002476905.1 Flavobacteriales bacterium UBA7519 | reverse complement strand
TTGTCATTCCGTAGGAATCTAGACTGCAGAGATTTCTACGGAACGACAATATTATGTTTAATAATAAATCGGCAAAACTCCCATAATCAGCGATAAATTTATAATAAATAAGGACTTCATCCATACATTTCTCTGGAAATCAATTATTCTTAACAAAAATTACGTTTTCAAAATTCTCTGTATCAATTCTAATTGTTATTTTTGCCGGATGTTAAAAAATCTGTGCCGAATTTTAATTGGATTAACCTTGTTTTCTTGCGGTAAGGAAGCTGTTCCGAAGCCAAAAGGAGATCTGCGACTGGAATACCCAAACCCGAAATATCTCAGATTCAACTCACCTTGTAATTATTCTTTTGATTATTCGGATTTTTCCAGAGTAGAAAATGCTAAGGAAAATTGCTGGTATTACATCAATTATCCCAAAATGAAGGCCAAAGTTTTCATTACATATTTCCCTATAAAAAATGATTTTCAACTCCACGTGAGGGAAGTAGAAAAAATGGTTTATGAACATACTATAAAAGCAAGTTCCATTGATACCAAGTCTTTCCAATATCCGGAAAAGAAAGTTTACGGTAATTTCTATGAGCTGAAAGGTCAAACTGCATCGAATATCCAGTTTTTTGTTACAGACAGTACAAGACATTTTGTAACGGGTAACCTCTATTTCAATTCCCGGCCGCGCCCGGACTCACTGGCGCCAGCTGTAGATTATGTAAAAAAGGATCTTTTGCACCTTATAGATTCTTTTGAGTGGAAAAAATAAGTTAGAAGTCAGAGTTAAGAAGACTTTCACTTCGCAAAATAAAATTATAAAATATTAATACTTCCGACAGCCATCATCGGACATCGGACAAAAACAAATAAATATGAAATTATTAGCAGTAGGAACTGTAGCATTTGATGCCATTGAAACACCGTTTGGAAAAACGGATAAAATTCTTGGAGGTGCAGCCACTTTTATTGGCTTGGCGGCCTCTGCTTTGGAAACTGAAGTTAGTTTAGTTTCTGTTATTGGCGGCGATTTTCCTCAGGAATATTTGGATATGATGACTTCTAAAAATATCAATGTAGATGGCGTAGAAATGGTGAAAGACGGTAAAACCTTCTTCTGGAGTGGGAAATATCATAATGATCTTAACTCCAGAGATACATTGGTGACAGAACTGAACGTTTTGGCAGATTTTGATCCGAAGGTTCCTGAACATTCTGCAGATGCTGACGTTCTTCTCCTGGGAAATCTTGATCCTGTTGTTCAGCTTTCGGTTTTGGAAAGGATGAAAACACAGCCTAAATTGGTAATTCTTGATACGATGAATTTTTGGATGGATATTGCCTGGGATAATCTGATGAAAGTTATCGCTAAAACAGACGTAATTAACATTAATGACGAAGAAGCAAGACAGCTTTCCGGCGAATATTCTCTGGTAAAGGCAGCAAAGAAAATCCACGAAATGGGTCCTAAGTTTGTCATCATAAAAAAAGGAGAGCACGGAGCATTATTATTCCACGAAGGAAAAGTATTTGCAATTCCGGCATTGCCTTTAGAAGAGGTATTTGATCCAACCGGAGCTGGCGATACTTTTGCTGGTGGATTTGCTTCCTACCTGACTAAGAAAGGTGATTTCAGCTTTGAAAGTACGGAAGAGCGNNAACAGCGATCATAGTTGGTAGCGCAATGGCTTCTTTCACGGTAGAAAAATTCGGGACTGAGAGAATTCAGCAAGTTACAAAACAGGAGCTAAGTGAAAGAATCTTGCAGTTCCGCGAGCTGATTTCTTTTGAATCTGCAATATAACATTTAACATTACTAAAATTTATCACTCAAAAAAGTGTTATAAATTAATATACAAAAAATGAAGAAGATTTTTTTTCCTGTATTGCTGGCGGTTGCTACGCAAAACCTTTTTTCTCAATATCTGATCGTTGGGAAAGATAGTATTTCGGTAAAAGATTATATCCGAGATAATAAATATGGTCTGGAAAATTCTGGAACGGAAAAATCGGTCAATGCGACAATAGATTTTCTATTGCTTCAGCAGCTCGCAAAAGAAAAAAAAGCAGATACGCTTAACTTTTTCGTCAATACTGTAAATCAAAGATTATCGGAAATAAGAGAACAGAAATTTTATCCCAAATCCGTAATTGATCCTTTACTGACTGATTTTGTAGCGTCTAATCAAAAAGAAGTTCAGGTTTTGCTCTTCATAAAGGAAAAGAAAGCGGAGGATAAAACGGATTATAAATCACTCTACAATCAGGTGAAAACCGGTAAAATGACGATGGAGGATTTTCTTGCAAAAAATTCTAATCCAGAAACTTCCAAAGCATTTTATGTAAAACCGGGAATGTTGGATTATGAACTTTATCAGCAGGTAAAAAATACACCTATAAACTCATATACATCTTTTATTGATAAAGGAAATGTGGTTGGCTTTGCTAAAGTTGTCAATACCAGACCAAGTCTTGGTTATATGATTTTCGGAACTCTAACGATTCCAAAAGATGACAACTATGAAGCTACAAAATCCAAAATCTATAAAGAACTAGCTTCTGGAAAGAAATTTCAAGCAGTTGTAAAAGAATTTGGAGCCAGTGAAGAAGAGAAAGAATCTGGTGGTGCTGTAATGGGTTCACCAATTTTACCGGATGAGGTTTACAACGCACTGAAGGGACAGAAAAAAGACTTTTACACGAAAGAGCCAATCTTGTTCAATGATAAATATTTCATCTTCAATATTTATAACGTTGAGCCATACACGCTTACAGATGCAAACAGGAGATTTTTCCAGAAAGAATTGCTGGCAACAAGTTATGGAGACGAGGCTACTAAAAGACTCGTAACCTGGCTGAAAACACAAGAAAAATTTGTAGAAACTGCGGATTTTGCAGAGGTCAAAAAATCTTATCAGAGTTATCTCAATATCAAGAATCCAAAAGCTGTTTTATTTTCTTATGGGACTAATAAAGTCACTTATGAAGATCTGAAAAAAGCATTAGATTCTCAATATAAAAATCTGGAACAGATCCCTACAACACAGTGGTCCGATCTTTTAAATTTTCAGGCAGATCAATATATTATTGGGGTTTATGCGAAGAATTTTCAAAATCTTCCAGATGTGAAGCCCGAACTGAATGAACTAAAAAAGAATCTCTTCTCGGAATACATTTTCTCGGAATACCTAAAAGATGAGCTAAAGAACAATCCGCAGCTCTTTACTGATTATTATAATGAAAACAAATCCAAATTTATTTGGGAAAAAAGAGCAGAATCCAGAGCTGTAGTCATTTCTAATCCTGCACTTGTAAAAGAGATAGAAAAAGAGGTTAAAGATCCTAAAAAATGGGATGCTCTGAAAGAGAAATACAAAAATAAGGTCAACGATAAAAATCAGGTTCTTGTTCATTTTGAACAGGGGAAAATTCAGGAAAGTGCAGATATTTTCAAAAAGTATAATGTTCCTTTTAAGAAAGGTGTTTTTCTTACCAAAATCGCAGACAGAGATGTAGTGGTGGCAATAGATGATCTTCTGCCGGAACAGCAGATGACGCTGGAAGAATCTAAGGAAGATATGAATGATGCAGTAACAGAAAAACTTCTTCAGAAAACTATTGCCGCACAACGCGCTAAAACAAAAGTGGAGATACAGCCAGCGTTTATGGCGGAACTGAATAAAAACTTTAAGAAATAATTATAATTTAAAATTGAGCAAAATTGGCGTATAATTCTAATTTTGCACGTTAATAATTTAAAAATAATGTCAAAATACACAAAATACCTTTTTTTACTATCGGTAATCGTTTTCTTGGTAAGCGGAAAATTATCGGCACAGTTGACAAAAGGGCAGTTAATAGACGGTATAGCAGCTGTTATTGGAGATGAAATAATTCTGGAATCCGATATAGAAGATCAGGCTAATTATGCGAAGCAGCAGGGGACCAATGTTGGAAATAAATGTGAATTTATGGAAAGCATCCTTAATAACAAACTTCTCATTTACGAAGCTAAAAAAGATACGCTTATTGAAAACAAAAGTGCGGCAATCAAGGAAATGGCTGGCAATAAATACAACCAAATCTTGGGACAGTTTCCGGATGAAAAAGCGATGTTGGCAGCTTACAAATTCAGAACATCTTATGAGATGAAAAATGCGATCGAAAAAATTGATGCGGATAATTATTACGGGCAGCAGAAATATGCAAGAATAACTGAGAAAGCAGATGTAACGCCTAACGAGGTTACAGATTTTTATAATCAGTTCAAATTTCAGTTGCCCAATGTAAAAGATGAAGTGTCTCTTTCCAAGATTAGTATGTATCCGAAACTTTCTGAATCGCACAGAAAAGAAATCATTGATAAACTAAAGAAAATCAAACAAGATATCAAAAATGGAGACAGCTTTGAAAATCTTGCCAGAATTTATTCCGAAGATGAAGGCTCTGCTGCTGTTGGTGGTCTTTACAAAAATATCAATATGGGACAGATGGTAAAACCTTTCGAAGCGGCTGCGCTTAACCTTCAGGAAGGTGATATTTCGGATCCTGTAGAATCTGAATTTGGATTTCATCTTATTCAGTTGGTTAAAAGAAATGGTAAAAAATATGACGCAAGACATATTCTTATAAAGAGTACGCCTAATGCAGAAGAACTTACATCTGCCAAAAAAGAACTTGACAGCATCAGAACTCTAATCCTGGAAAAGAAAATTACTTTTAAGGATGCAGCTTATAAATATTCGGATGATAAAAGCAATAAGTTCAGTGCGGGAATTATGACCAATAATCAGGATGGTTCGGACAAATTGGAAAAACTAAGTTTGGATCCAACAATTTCTTATCAGATTGCCGGACTTAAAAAGAATGATATTACAGATCCTTTCCAGCAGGAAGATCAGCAGAAAAGGAAAATGATCAGCATTGTTCAGGTAAATGATATTATTGATGCACATCAGCTGGAACTAGCTACAGATTATGAAAGAATCAAAGATATGGCTCTTAATAAGAAGAAAAATGAGATTGTAGAAAAATGGGTTAATGCAAAAATTCCTTCATTGTTCATCTCATTGGATAATAAATATAAGGACTGCAACTTCCACAGTAACTGGCAGAAAAATTCTGTTGTAACTACGAAATAGATTAAACTAAATAATAAAAAGAGATGAGCAGAAATTGCTCATCCCTTTTTTATTTCCACCACTCAGAAAATGTTTGTGATTCATCATCCAAATTCAGCTTCTCACCAATCATTGGTGTACAAAGTCGGGAGTTTTTACCCAAACTGTTTTGCTTTA
>DLND01000082.1:8882-9233 GCA_002476905.1 Flavobacteriales bacterium UBA7519 | reverse complement strand
GAAAAGAATTTGAAGATATTAACTAATAAAAGGCTTTAGATAATAGACTGATAGATAATTGATTTTAATTTAATAATAATTTCTCTTGTCTATTAGTCTATCATCTATTATCTTGCAATCTGTAATTTAAAATATTAAAAAAACATGGACAACAATCAAAATCAAGATCCAAACAACATCAATATCGAGCTTAACGAAATGGTAGCAGCTGGTGTTTATGCTAACTTAGCTTTAGTAAACCATTCACCATCAGAATTCGTGGTAGATTTTATCCAATTGATGCCAGGTGTTCAGCAGGCTAAAGTTAGATCAAGAGTAATCTTGGCTCCACTTCATGCAAAAAGAGTTTTA
>DLND01000082.1:0-8802 GCA_002476905.1 Flavobacteriales bacterium UBA7519 | reverse complement strand
CTGCATTGCAACAAAACATCACTAATTACGAGCAACAATTTGGCGAAATTAAAGAAGTTGAGCCTTTCGTATTAGGAGGTAATAACGTTCAAGCTTAAGATTTCTTCTTAAATATATCAATCCCGATTCTTCACTGAGTCGGGATTTTTATTTAGGTTTAATATTTTATTAACTCAACATTTTTTCCAGTTGGAATCTCACAACCTACCTTTGTCAAAATTTTTTATAATGAAGAAGATATTACTTTTTCTGCAGCTATTTTTATCATTAATGATATTCTCGCAGAAAGGAATTGTAGATACAGCTCAAATTGTCATTCCGGATCGATTTAATAATGCAAAAGCAATGCAGAAACCTTATGTTATTATGATTTCCACAGATGGTTTCAGAAGTGATTATACTAAGAAATACAATGCTGAGAATCTTCTGAAATATTCTAATGCAGGTGTTCAGGCAAAAGCAATGCTCCCAAGTTATCCAAGTATTACTTTCCCCAATCATTGGAGTTTGATTACAGGATTATATCCATCTCATCACGGTTTAATTGATAATTTTTTCTATGATTATAAAAGAAAAGAACCATATGCAATGAGCAATCGCAAGAATGCAGAGGACGGCTCTTGGTACGGCGGAATTCCTTTGTGGAGTCTGGCAGAAAAACAAAATATGGTAAGTGCTTCTTTGCAATGGGTAGGTTCTGCCAGTGATGCAGGCGGCATTAGACCAACTTATTATTATCCTTATCACGAAAAATTTTCGCCTTCAGAAAAAGTCAGCAAAGTGATTAATTGGTTGAAGCTTCCGGAAGAGATACGTCCGCATTTTATCTCTCTATATTTTCCTGAAGTGGATGGTGCCGGACATCATTACGGTCCAGAAGCGAAAGAAACTGCAACGGCTGTTCATTTGATTGATAATGCTATCGGAGAATTAGTTCAAAAAGTCAATGATTTGGGATTGGAGAATGTCAACTTTGTTTTTGTTTCAGACCACGGAATGATACAGGTTGATGGTGGAAATCCGCTCGAGATTCCTTCTGTTTTGTTGGATAAGAATAGATTTGATTATTATAATTCTCAGACTTTGTTACGAGTTTATGTTAAAAATCCTAATGAGGTAAAAGTTGTTTACAAGGAATTGAAAGCCAATAAACCCGACGATTATGAAGTTTATTTGGATAAAAGATTACCAAAATACCTTCACTTCGCGACAAGAGATGATAAGTACAATAGAATCGGACAAATTATATTAATCCCAAAAGCGCCGAAGATATTCTTAGAAAAAGGAAGAAAAACATCAGTTGGGAAACACGGATACGACCCACGAGCTGTCCCAGAAATGAAAGCGACTTTCTTCGCTTGGGGACCAGCGTTCAAGAATGATTTGATAATTGATGAGTTTGACAATATTAATGTTTATCCTTTGGTTGCTGACATTCTAGGATTGAAAATCGATGAGAAGATTGATGGGAAATTGAAAGTTTTGAAATCAACGCTAAAAAGATAAAATAGTTTTAACAAAAAAGAGAGAACACCAACCGATGTTCTCTCTTTTTATTATTTGTATTGAAATTAATTCTTCAAACTTTTCATATCGATGACGAATCTGTATTTCACATCACTTTTCAACATTCTTTCGTAAGCATCATTGATATCTTGGATGTTGATAATTTCGATGTCAGAAACGATATTCTTCTCTCCACAGAAATCCAACATCTCCTGAGTTTCTTTGATGCCTCCAATCAATGAACCTGCCACAGAACGTCTTTTGGAAATCATCGGCCTTGTACTAACAGCATTATTTTCAAATTCTCCAATAAGACCTACCAGGACTAATGTTCCGTCTAGGGTCAAAGTATTCATATAAGGATTGATATCGTGCTCATAAGGAACTGTATCGATAATCAAATCAAACTTATTGAAAACAGATTTCATTTGATCCTCATCTGTAGAGATAACCACGTGGTCTGCACCCAGTTGTTTGGCATCGTCTGTTTTCCCTGGAGTTCTGGAGAACAAAGTAACTTCTGCACCCAAACCTTTTGCTAATTTGATTGCCATGTGACCTAAGCCTCCCAAACCTACAACAGCAACTTTAGAGTTCTCTGTCACATTCCAATGCTTAAGCGGTGACCAAGTCGTGATTCCAGCACAAAGAAGTGGTGCAGCAGCAGCCATATCAAGATTCTCCGGAAGGCTTAACACAAAATGCTCATCTACAACCACAGACTCAGAGTAACCACCGAAGGTTCTGGTTTCTTTAAAGTATTTATCTTTCCCATTGTAAGTTCCAGTGAATCCATTTTCGCAGAATTGTTCCAAATCCTTTTCACAACTATGACAAGTTCGGCAAGAATCTACCATACAACCTACGGCGACTAGATCTCCAACTTTGAATTTGGTAACATCGCTTCCTACTTGCAACACTTTTCCCACAATCTCATGTCCTGGAACTGCTGGGTAAACCGTTCCACCCCAATCATTCCTTGCTGTATGAAGGTCAGAATGGCAAACGCCACAGTAATAGATATCGATTTCGATGTCTTTTGGCTGAACTTCTCTTCTTTCTATGGTTAATAATTCCAGATCATTTTCGGCAGCTTGTGTTCCGAATGCTTTTATTGTACTTGTTTTCATTTTTTTTGAATAATTTTATAGGGTCAAATTTATTTTTAATGAGGTTGTTTGTTAATAGGTATTATCCTGTTTTTATTAATGTTTATACAATTTGGATTTTATACCTGTTGTTTTTTGCATCTTTTCGATATTCTCCAACGATACTTTTCGAAATAAAAACTGTACCGTTTGAAACAATAAATGAATATTCAACAGAAGTAATTAAATGGAATAAATTAGATTTTTTCAAAAATATTTTTGGAAACATCATTCTTTTTATTCCCTATGGTTTTTTAGGCATACTTTATCCAAAATTAAATCAATTCAGATGGATGGTCATCTCTTTTTTTATAATCATAAATATCTTAGAATTTTCTCAGTTCTACTTTAATCGCGGCATGGCAGATATAGATGATGTGATACTCAATACGTCTGGTGTAATAATAGGTTTTTTTATCTACAAAAAATGGTTTTTCATCAAGGGCAGATAACTTTCATTTCTGTTCTTCTATTGGTTTGATGTTGTTCTTCTGAACAATCTATGCCATTAGTGCATTGATTCAGAAGCCGAGTTTCTCCATATCCAACGGCCTTTAATCTGCTGTTACTTATTCCTTTGGAAACTAAATAATCCACTGCTGCATTGGCACGATTCTGCGAAAGTGTTTTATTATAATCATCAGAAGCTCGCGAGTCTGTATGAGAAGATAATTCTACGCTAATTTTGGGATTATCTTTCATAAACTGAACCAGTTTATTAAGCTCTGCTTTTGCATCATCTCGGATAAAATACTTGTCCAGATCATAATGGATGTTCTTCAGATTAATTGGTTTGCCACAAGTGGTCTCCTCCATACAAACTTGTAGATCCAAGAAAAGCGTATTTGTTCTGTCCACTTTTTTTGAAGTTATAGTTTCTGTTTGAGAAAAATAATTTCCCTTTTTTCCGTAGATGTTATAAGTTGTATTTTTATCAGCTTTGAAATAGAATTTTCCTTCAATATTGGTTTTAATTTCATTATAGATCTCAGTTTCATTATTTTTAATAACGATTGTTACATCTCTCAATGGATTTTTAGAATTACAGATATTCACTTGTCCTTTTACAAAAAAAGTTTCTTTATCTGTTGTGATTTCCTTTTTAAGCATCGAGTTTTTCACAAATTCTGATTTGTCTGCTTTAGAAGAAATTAGATCAATATTATAAAGACTTCCTTTGATTTCGTAATTTTCTGGTTTTATATTTTTGAAGAATGCAACCCCTTGTGAATTGGTTTTGGCAAAGTAAGCGCGCTTTCCATTTTTATAAAGCTCTACAAAGGTATCAGGCAAAATTAAACCCGTTTCTTTATCTCGAGCAATAACTGATAAACCATAATTAGGTCCAGAACTACCAGTCGGAATTCTAAAAGTCAAACCAGCAAAAACTCCAGCTGAATGAATCTCATGTTCAAGACTTTTATTTCTGATTTCAAGAGCTGAAGGATTGATATTATAGCGATTGTTGTTTTCCGTAAAAGGAATGTATCCCGCAACAGAATTATTTTTAATTTGATCATTAGCTTTAAAATGCTGAATATAATAACCACCAACATTCAGCCCAACATATTCTGAAAAAAACCAATTCAATTCAATCTGACCTTTTCCAGCTAGAATGTTTTTTTCGTTGTATCCATTATGAAAACTTAGATTGTAATTATTTGTCATTAATGATGTTTCGCCACCTTTGATATTAGAAATTCCGCCTTTTAATTTGAAAGCTAGACTCAGATTGTCATTAATCACATATCGGAAGTTGGGACCAATTCCAAGAAATAACCTTTCAACATTATTCTCATTTAAATTTATATTAGAAAGTGGAGTAGTTCCGTTGTATAAATTTTCTGTCGGATAAGTATTCTTCGATGTATTTTTAAGATAGTCAAAATCGATTCCTAATCCAATCCAGTTGAAATAATAGTCAACCGAAGTCCCCAGATTTAGATTGTATTTGTAATCAATAAATTTGGTTTGATTGTCATAAGAAGGAAAATCCAAACCGCCTCTCAGAGAAATATTCAGCTGTTGGTTATCGTATAAAGAATTCCTGAATTGACAGTTGATAGCTTGGAACAAAATGATAAAAACTAAAGTAATTAATTTTCCCATAATTTAATTTTCTTGGTTACGACAAATTTACGCAACTGAAAGATGAAATAAAAAATGCCGGCTAAAAAAACCGGCAATATATTTTAAAAACTAAACTTACTGTTTGATAATCTGAGTGATTTTCTGAGTGTTGTCATTCAAAACATATCTCATCAGATATTTTCCCGGACGTAATTTGTCCAGCCTCAACTCGGCATTGTTACTGTTTATTGCATATTCTGCAACCTGTGCACCCAAAATCGAAAAGAAAGTGACGGTTTTGATTTTAGCAGAATCATCTTTTGATTTTAGGATTAGGACATCTTTTGTAGGATTTGGATAAGCTACAAGAATACCGTCATCCGATCTTTGTCCTCCGATGATACGAGTAGATTGAGCCTTCATTTCTCCCGAAAATCCAACTGAAACTACCGTAAATATAATAAAGAATAGAAATTTTTTCATTCGCTTTAGTCTGTACTTAAACAATTACCTACAAATATATTTTAAATAATTTTTATATGCAATAGCCTATCCGCGAAAGTATAAGTAAATTTGCATAAATAATTTTTATCAAGATGATTTCAAGAAACAGAAGACTAAGAGCCAACGATTCTATCAGAAGTCTAGTTCGTGAAACTAACCTTACAACAAACGATTTGGTGTTGCCAATGTTTGTTATGGAAGGTAATAACAAAAAAGAAGCCATTTCCTCGATGCCTGGTGTTTTTAGGCAAAGTTTAGATTTAACCGTACAAACTGTTAAAGAAAATTATGATTTGGGAATCAAGGCGGTCAATCTTTATATGAAGGTTTCAGATAACCTGAAAGACAATACAGGAAAAGAAGCTTGGAATCCAAACGGATTGATGCAAACCACTATAAAAGCTATCAAAGATGCAGTTCCCGGAGTTGTAATAATGCCAGATGTTGCGCTTGATCCATATTCAATGTATGGCCACGACGGGATTATCAAAAACGGAAAAATTGACAACGATTCTACAGTGAATGCATTGGTTAAAATGGGAATTTCTTTCGCAGAAGCCGGAGCAGACATTTTAGCACCAAGCGACATGATGGACGGCCGCGTTTTGGCAATGCGAGAAAGTTTGGAAGAAAATGGATTTACCGATGTCGGGATTTTATCTTACGCAGCAAAATATGCAAGCGCCTTTTACGGACCTTTCAGAAATGCTTTGGACAGTGCGCCTGTTGATGCTCAGGAAATTCCTGCCGACAAAAAAACTTACCAGATGGATTTCCACAACTCACGCGAAGCTATTGATGAAGCGTTGAGAGATGTAGAAGAAGGCGCAGATATCATTATGATAAAACCCGGAATGCCTTATCTGGATATCGTTTCAAAAATCCGTGAACTCATCACACAACCCATCGCGGTTTACCAAGTCAGTGGAGAATATGCAATGCTGAAAGCGGCTGCACAAAACGGTTGGTTAGATAATGATAAAGTATTGATAGAAAGTTTAACAAGCATCAAACGCGCCGGTGCAGATATGATTTTCACGTATGCTGCACCAGAAGTTGCCAAACTTTTGAACAGATAAAAAACAAAAACTTTCCGTTAGTCCAACAAAACGCTGTTGAGTTAACGGAAAGTTTATATTCTAGATGATAAATTTATTTTCTTCTTCTGAGTAATAAAACAGCATTCAGAAAAATCAAAAGCAGATCCAGAGTTACCCAGATGCTTAGCTTTATATTATCGTATTTAAGTTTTGATACATTATCTGCCGCAATGGCTGACAGTTTCAGACTGTGATTGATGTAATTTCTTACCTCCACTATTTTATCCTCATTTTTGTTGGGAACAGCAATCTGCGAAAAATAAACCATCTTTTCTTTTCCGATATATCCAGCGACCCAAAATTCGTCGGACTTTTGCATATTAAGATATTCGATTCGGAAGTATTCCGGGCGGATCTGCCCTAGGTGTATAGAACTGTAACTTTGGACACCATTATCATCCTGAACCCGAATAATATAAAAATCAATAGGCTGGGGAAGATAATTAATGACCTGTACGGCAAGGGAGTTTTCCAAAAACTGGGACACGCTTTTTTCTACAAACCAAAATGTAAAATAAGCAGCAGCAGAAATTGTAATTATAATTCTGGCGATCTTGCTCCACAGATCCCACTTTTCTGAACGGATCCCGGACAGAAAAAGCGCAATAATCAGAAAAATTAGTATCAGGAATAATATCATCCCCGCAAAGATAATAGTTTATCTCCAATTATAAATTGACATTCCACTCATTGTAGAATTCTTCCAGAAATTGCAGCATAAACTGATGTCTATGATCTGCAATATTTTTTGCAGTATCTGTATTGAGAAGATCTTTCAGAAGGAGTAGCTTTTCGTAAAAATGGTTGATGGTAGTTCCGTTCGATTTTTTATATTCTTCCTTTGTTTGATTAAGTTTGGGTTTTATGTCAGGATGATACATCAGATTGTTTTTATAGCCACCAAAATTGAAGGTTCTAGCAATGCCAATAGCGCCGATTGCATCCAGCCTATCGGCATCCTGAACTATTTTCAGTTCCAGAGGCAGGTTTTCCGGTGCGTCATTTCTGTTTTTGAAAGACATATTTTCTATGATAAAAATAACCTTCTCAATATTATTAGGATCTAGATTCTGTTCTGTAAGAAAATTACGAACAATTTTTGAAGCCAATGTTTCATCACCATTATGGAATTTGGCGTCTGCGATATCGTGAAGAAGTGCAGCTAACTCAATTATCAGTTTATCTCCACCTTCCTTTTCGTGGATTTTAAGACTTAATTTCCATACACGTTCGATGTGAAACCAATCGTGTCCGGATTCTGTCCCTTCCAGTTTTTCTTTAACCAAGTTAATTGTTTTGTGTATTAGCTCCATTTTAAATTATTAGATTAATCTACAAATTTAGAGAATCCTTCTTCTATTAAATAATTGAAAAGTGTGTAATGACATTTTTTCAAATCTAGGTGATTGATGGTAAAACGGTTGCCTAATTCTAATATCTGGTGTCTGCTTATAATCTTTCCAGCAGGATTTTCCACAGTTTCCTGTTGTAGCTTCTGAAAAAGTTGACATGTCCTATTTCACCTTTCTCAGACTCCGAGGTATAAATCTGTCTGTAAGAAGGACGGAGATTGGCGTAAGTATTTTCGAGAAGAGATTTCACTCCCTTTTCGGTGAGCCACGCATCATCTTCTGCCCAGATGACCAAAACCTTTTGTTTCAGTTTTTTTGAAAAATCCGCAGACTTTTCCAACAGTTTGTTTGTTGATTTTTTATTCAGGATCAGGATTCTCCAATCAAAAGCGCTTCCGGAAGGCAAGCTTTCACCTAAGCCAAACCAACTGGCGGGAAAATAGCCTAGCAGTAATGTAAACAGAGGCTGAACGATTCCGAAACCCAAATAAGCTTCTATTTTTGTTTTTAATCTGAGATTTCCTACAAAAGCATTCTGGGTACCGACAAAAATAAATTCTTCAAATATTTCCGAGTCTGGATTCATGCCTAAAATCAGTGCACCCACGGAATGTCCGAGACAGTATTTTTTATAATCCTCAAAATTACTCTTGATATAACTGGTCAAAGCTTTGTAATCTGTCGTTCCCCAAACTCTCATAGATGCTTCGAAACCACGCATATTGTCAGGCTTAGAAAGCCCGATGCCTCGATAATCATATGTAATTACAGTAAAGCCGTGATCTGCAAAAAACTGCGCCACTGAAAAATAAATCTGCTGTTTAACACCAGTTGCCGAATTGATCAGTAAAACTTTTTGATTTGAAATCTGAGGTTCGAAAAGATGCGCTGCTAAGCTGTAATGGTCTTCTGTTAAAATGTCAATACGTTTCATCTAAAATGATTTGAGCTAATCATTTTATAAAAGTAAAAAATATGATTGGCTAACAGGTTAGAATTTGATATGCAGGCAATATCAGTTTTGGAAATCTTCCAAGTATGGCAATCCTTTTTGAGAGCCTCTGTAATCTGCTGCCTTTAGCGCAACATCGTTCCCGAATTTTACGCAGTCTTCGATTGAGT
>DLND01000080.1:5395-16030 GCA_002476905.1 Flavobacteriales bacterium UBA7519 | reverse complement strand
GAAATTATATGGCCAAGGATAATGCGACAAACCGGTTTCACGTGATTTTAAATCCCTCACATCTTTAATAAATTTCCCTGGATTCCCTGCAACTAATTGATAATCTTCTACATCTTTACCAATCAATGACTGCGCACCAATTAGGCAATGCCTTCCAATTTTGACCCCTGGTAAAACAACAGTACCTACCGCAACTTGTGAAAAATCACCGATAGAAGGCCCGATACAGATATTTGATGGCGGGTGTGGATCATTTGTAAATACGACGTAGGGATATATAAATACAAAATTTCCAATTGTTGATTGTTGTCCAATATGAACGTTACTATGTAACCAGCAGTAATCTCCAAAAGTAACATATCCTTGAATATCAGTAACCGTCCCCAATCTACAAAATTTACCAAATTTAGAATGCTCTCTAATTGTTACTCTATGGCCTGTAGAAAACCCTTCTCCAAACTCAGACCCAGCATAAATTATACAATGACTTCTAATTAAAGAATTTTTGCCAATAATAGTCTTTGGATTTTCATAATCATCTGCAAAATAATAATCATTGCTAGGTTCACCAATAATACAGTCATTACCGATGATACTATTATCTTCTATAATTACATTGTCATAGATTGAAGTATTATCACCTATTTTAACATTTTTACCGATAAGTGCTTTATCGCTGATATAAACATTTTTGCTATTAAATTTCATTATTTCTAAATTTTAAAAATTCTTCGTAATTTCTAAGGTAATCACTTTCATTATAAGCGTGTGACGCTAAGACCAGGCAGATCGCTCCCGAAGAAAAATTAATTTCTGAAGCCCAAACTCCTGGCGGAATATGCAAACCGATATTCGGCCTGTTCAAAAAAACTTGCCTTTTGTAGGTACCGTCATCTAAAGCAACTTCAAAACTTCCGCTGGCAGCGATGAGAAACTGGTGACATTCTTTGTGGGCATGTGCGCCTCTGCTCTCACCTCCTGCAATATCGTATAAGTAAAAAACCCTTTTCACATCAAAAGGAAAAGCGGAATTATTTTCTACTACCGTGAGATTTCCTTCTGCAAAATTGATTTTTCCAAGATCAATTACTGAACAGTCAAATACTGATTTATTGTCCATTTTTCAATAATTTAAATTCTTCGAAATCTCTCATATAATCCTGCTCGTCAAAATGCTTATCGGACACAATGAGGGCTAACGCATTGGTGGAAAAGTTTTCCATTCTTCGCCAGTACATTTTAGGAACAAGAAGTCCGTAATAGGAACGGTTTAATGAAAACTTAATTTCCCCGTTTCCATCATCAAGCACCACATCAAAACTTCCGGAAAGCGCTACAATAAATTCCTGCTGCTCTTTAAAAGCATGGCTTCCGCGTGTTTCCCCACCGGGAACATCATAAATCCAGTACGTCCTCGCAATTTCAAAAGAAAGCTGTCTTGGGCTTTCAAAAAAAGAAAGATTCCCTCGGGGATCTACTATTTTCGGGAGTTGTAAAATTTTTGGTTTAGTCATTTTAATTATTCTGAATAATACCCATACCCATACTTGTTTCCATAACGGCTGTTTTCCGGCTTCACGTTATTAAGGATAAAAGCGATGTTTTTCAAGTTGTGTGTCTGCTTGAATTCATCAGCAAAATCCAGCATTTCCTGATCCGTAAAATTGGATTTTACGATATAAAGAATGGCATCTGCAATCTCGATCAAATGCATTGTATCGCTTACCAGCATTACCGGTGCAGAGTCTATCACGATATAGCGGTATGTATGCTTAATACTCTCAATCATCTCGTCAAATTTCTTCATCTCCAACAAATCATTGGGATTAGGTGCCATCGCTCCACTGAAAAGAATATCCAGATTCTCATTCAGTCCAGAGGGCACAATGTAAGGCTGAACAGAGGTGTCGTCTGAGATCAAATAATCTGTCAGTCCTTTATCTGATCCTGCTACAAAACGCTGCAAATGCGGATTTCTGATATCCGCACCAATGAGAAGCACCTTAGAATTACCTGCTAATGTGACTGCTGTATTAAATGCTACAATAGTTTTGCCTTCTGCTTTAACTGAAGATGTAACCAATATGACATCACTCTGGCCCTTACTTTCCTTGGATTTCAGAATAAATTTTAGATTGGATGTTAGGATTCTGAAAGACTCCGCAAACACAGAAAAATCATTAGCAGACACTAGATCTGATTCTTTAGGACTCTCAGGAATCTCGGCAATCACTAATGCATCCGTAACCGACGTCTGTATCTGATCTTTCGTATAAATCTTAGTATCTGATGCATATTTTGCATATAATATTACCACAGGAAGAAGCAAACCTGCTAACAGTGCACCCAGGAGTATGTTTTGTTTTTCCGGTTTTACTATCCCCACTGTATAAGCAGGATTAATAACTTTAGCTTTTGGCGCCGTCACTGCCAAGGTAATGGCATTCTCTTCTCTTTTCTGGAGCAGGTACAGGTAGAGCTGTTCTTTAAGGTTCTGCTGACGCTCTATGCCTCGGAAAACTTTTTCCTGTGTGGGATAAATATAAATCTTATGGCGGTTCTGGTTTAACTGTCCTTTTGATTGTGCTATCTGAAGTTGTAAAGTGGCTTTAGATTCTACCAAGTTCTGACGAATCAGGTCGCGCATCTCCAATATATCTCTATTGAGCTGTACAACCGATGGGTTCTGAGCCGTCGCCTGTTTGAGGGTCTTATTTTTTGTCAGCAACATATCATTATACCTTGCTATATAGCCCTCTGTCACAGGGGACAGCCCCATATTGCTAGGTAACAGGCGCTCCGAAGAGGTCAAACTATAAATTGAATTGACCAAATCCAATTGTGTTGCATACTCTATTAACTGATTTGTATTAGAATTGGCATTATTAACAGCTAAATTAGCCTGTGTATCTAAGTCTGTAATCTCGTTGCTGCGTTTGAAAGCTTCTTTTTCCCCTTCTATCCCCGAAAGATCCTGAGAAATGATCTCTAATCTGCCATTGATAAAATCCTGGGTGTTCTGAGCTTCCATGTTTCTATCCTTTTTGCCCTCGATGTTATATTGCTCTGTAAGGCTGTTAAGAATATCTTCGGATTTGGAGGGAACGGGTCCTGTGAAGCTTATATCCATCATCTGCCCTTTATCAGGAGGCAATGCGACAACCAACTGACTCTCCAGTGATGATACTAAACTGGGTGTGCTCCTAAAAACGATTTTAATCGGTTCAAATGATTTTTTTCCCTTTTTGATTTTGATGATCACTTTTCCAAATGGTAGCGAAACCAACTGTCCGAACTGGAACTTATCTTTATTACCCTTTAGTGGACCTTCCGACAGTTTGTACGTACCGTTTCCAGATGGTGATATGATGTATGACGCCGAAGAAAATTTAGGATTTTGAACCTCTATAATATTAGCCTCTAAGGGAGAAGAAGTATAAAGTTCGTTTTCTTTGATTGCCCCGATGCCATAGAAACTCACATTAAGATTAAGCTGACCCACTACCTTAGCTAAAATAGGCTTGGATACTATTGCCGTGGCCTCTCCTTCTAATTCTCCTGCTCTTCCTGCACCATTGGCTAAATCTGCTAAAGACTCAGCCGTTTTAGATTTGGATTGCGGAAATTGCAATGAGGTTTTAGAAAGGTATTGTGGCGTGGTGTATCTGAGATAAATTTTGGCTCCCACAAAACAAAGCAGCATACTCAGAAGAATCCAATACCAATAGCGCAGGTATTTGAAAATTTCTTTTTTGATATTCAGTTTTTTTTTCTTTACAGCCGGCAGGCTCTCCATTAATTCCATATTGATTATCTAGCTAAGGCTATCACGAACGTTACCAATCCAAGCACCACCCCCATCAGCTGTAGAAACAGTCCTCTATTTGGGTTGGTGGTATTGGCTGCGATTTGTTTATTTTTATCCGGCTCTACATACAGAATGTCATTCTGCTGCAGATAGTAGTAAGGCGAATTGACTATAGAAGTTTCTGACAGGTCCAGATTATAAGTGATATCTTTTCCTGATTCTTCGGAATACCGAATCAATTTTACATTGGTTCTATTGGCAGAATCTCTCATATCACCAGCCAAGGCTAGTGCCTGGAAAACATTCAGTTTCTCTGTGGAACTGGTTTTCTGCCCAGGACTACCCACATCTCCCAAGATACTGATATTGAAGTTGAGATGCCTCACTGTGACTACAGGATCAGTCAAATACTGCTTCAGGCGGCTATCTAACTCGGTTTTTAGCTGCTGTTTGGTCATCCCCTTGCAGTAAACATTCCCCAGTACCGGAAAAGGGATATAGCCATCTGATGTTACCTGATACTGATTATCTCCCAAACGAGCGTTACCGCCAGCACTGCCTTCTTCACCCGTCTTTTGCATTGTAGTCCGGTTAAAGGGTTTTACTGCCAAGTCATCCAATGCTGTCACAATGATCTCCAGCATGTCTCCTTCCTGAATCCGTAATCCCTCGTACCTCGCCTGTGACACTTCCTGCTGGAAGTTGTTATTGCTCATATAAATCATATTTTGCTTTGGCTTACAAGAAGTTACAAGCGATATGATGAGCAAAAAAAATAATAATTTTTTCATTGGAAATCTGCAAAGATCATTATAATCTATTACAGTTTTATTCATTAAATTAGTTTGTTTCGCCGATATAATAGTTAATACCCAATGCTAACATTCTGTTATAGGTAGCATCTCTGGTATAATCCGGATAAATTTTTGAAAAGCCCCGATCAAAGCGTATAAAAGCATCCAATTTATCATTAATTTTAATCCCAGCTCCTACAGAAACGCCATAACCGAAGCTGCTTATATTCTGCTCCTGCGCTTCGAAATCCGCCGGAGGTCCCGATCTCTTTTCCGATACCAGAAATTCCAAACGGGGACCTGCCATAAAATACAAATCCCCTTTGTAACCATGACTTCTCAAAAAGTACTTAATATATAATGGTAAACCGATGTAATTATTATGGTATTTTTGTTTTTCCTCTTTTGGATTGTTGGCATTCTCTCCCAATGTGTTAAACTCCAACTGAGGCGTGAAATACAACCAAGCAGAATCATAAATATCATTTGGGACTAAGGATACATCAGCAAATATTCCTATGCCACCTCCGAATGCTCCTTTGGAATAATCGTGAACCTTAACGATTGAGGATTGGTGAAAATTGGCTGTAACCCCATATTTTATGGATTGTGCATTGGCAACACCTATCAACAAAACAAAACCAATTATAATTAGCTTTTTCATGAATTGAATTTGATCGTATTTGGGGACGAAATTAAGATTTTTTTATTTATTTTTAAGAAATATTTCACTTTGTTGAAATAATTCAATATTAATTTAAGTTAATCTTTGATTATATCACTCATTATTAACTTCTAATATGATGTCGTATTCAAAGCCTTTAGATAAAAGATATTTAATAGTTTTACTTTTTCTCTGATAATCCTTGAGCCCTTTTTGTTTGGAGAAATAATCTTTATAAATCTTATCGATCGTTTCTTCGTAATCATTCTCGTCAATCTCATCCATACATTTGGAAATTAATTTTTCCGTAATGCCTTTTTGTTTAAGATTCAATTTGATCTTATTCTTTCCCCAATGTTTGATATAAAACTTCCCTCGGATGTAACTTCTGGTAAAACGTTCTTCATTCAGGTAGTTTTCTTTGATAAGATATAGGAATATTTCATCCTTAGCTTCAGGAATCAATAGAAAATCTCTCATCTTCTGTTCTATTTCAGAATGACAACGATCCTGATAAACACAATAATTCACCAATTTTTGTTTAATCTCTTCGAAGGTGTAAGACTTTTTTTCCATTAATTAGAGATTGACAGATGAGTGACTGAGAGATTGAATATAATAATTATTTAAAACAAAAAAGAATGAACGAAATTGTCCATTCTTTTATTGTACTGTTTGATATTATTAATCATTGAAAAGCTCGCGCCCTTCCATTAACTGATTTACTTTTTTCTTCACTGCCTGCAACGTATTTTCATTTTTGATATCATCTACCACTTCAGAAATCAAGCCTGCAATGGTTTGCATATCGTTTTCCTTAAGACCTCTTGTTGTGATTGCTGCAGTACCAAGACGAATCCCAGAAGTTGTAAACGGCGATTTGTCATCAAAAGGAACCATATTCTTGTTGCAAGTGATATCCGCTTTCACCAATGCTTTTTCAGTTTCTTTTCCGTTCACGTTTTTATTTCTCAAATCGATTAACATCAAGTGATTATCTGTTCCACCGCTTACGATTTCGAAACCTAAATCTATCATTGCTTTTGCCAAAGCCTGAGCATTAGCTTTAACTTGCTTCGCATAAACCTCGAATTTATTATCAATAGCTTCTGCAAAAGCAACTGCTTTAGCTCCAATCACGTGTTCCAGCGGCCCCCCTTGGATTCCTGGAAAAACAGCACCATCCAAAACCGCACTCATTAATTTGGTTTCTCCTTTCGGCGTTTTATGTCCATAAGTATTTTCAAAATCTTTGCCCATCATAATCATTCCACCTCTTGGCCCTCTCAACGTTTTGTGAGTCGTCGTCGTTACAACGTGGCAATGTTCGAATGGATTATTCAAAATACCTTTTGCCACCAAACCAGCCGGATGTGCAATATCCGCCCAAAGCGTTGCTCCAATTTCATCTGCCACTTCACGGAATTTGGCATAATCCAAATCTCTGGAATAAGCAGAGAATCCGGCAATCAGCATTTTTGGTTTTTCTCTTAAAGCGACTTCTCTCATTTGGTCATAATCAATCAACCCCGTTTCTTTTTGAACGCCGTAAGAACAAACCTGATATTGGATTCCTGAGAAATTAACCGCAGAACCGTGCGTCAAATGACCGCCCATAGACAAATCCATTCCCATTACTTTATCATNNCTGAGAACCAGAGTGCGGCTGAACGTTCACATAGTCCACGCCGAACAATTCTTTGGCTCTGTCGATTGCTAATTGTTCTACCTCATCTACCACTTCACATCCGCCGTAATATCTACGTCCAGGGTAACCTTCCGCATATTTGTTGGTGAGTACACTTCCCATGGCTTTCATCACATTTTCGGAAACAAAATTTTCCGATGCAATTAATTCGATGCCGTGTGTTTGTCTTTGTCTTTCTTTTTCAATGAGTTCGAAAATAGGGTCTTGCATTACTTAGATTTATTTTCCCCAAAAGTAAGAAATTCTCAATAATTTTTTATAACTTTCATAGATTAACATGATTCAAAATGAAATCGCCATTGTAGGGGGTTGAACAAAAACACCAATGAAGATAGGCGATAACATACGACCATTAAAAAACAATAAACTCTACATATGAAATCAAAGAAAAAATATAAAAAGGAACTTCTAAAATCTCTGAAACATATGGCAGCTGCCGAAAGTGCCTCCCTAAGAGTAATGACCAATCTGATGCTTCTGAAAGAACTGAAAGAAAATAATATCAGTTTCAAAAAGGGCGATGTTTTTTCTTTTGAAGATGATATTTTTGATTACAGCGAGGACAAAAACGTGCGTATCCTTGCCAAACTTCGCAAGAAAACAATGAAAGCGATGAACAAGCTGGTTGAAAACAATCAATTTAAAGATAAAGAGCTGAAGTTCTTGGCTTAGTCTTCGAGAGTCTCAGACTGACAACTTTTATGATCTTCAAGAGCCTCAGACTGACGTTTGTAAAAAATTATTCCCTTCGAGTTGAAGGGAATTTTTAGTTTTTAAAACAAAGTTGGCTTTTCCGAAGCCATTGTTGGAATATGAATATTGGTTCCAAATTCTTTATTTACATTTTTAATAAAATAAGCGGATAATAATGGCGAAGCTTTTTCAACATTTTGATGAACAAAGAAATAGAGATTCTGAAATTAAATTTGGATTAAAATTCTAATCTAAATAAAGATTTGAACCGAACGATTTTCTTTTCTATAAATATCAGGAAATTCAACAGCATAATCTTTTCTTTCTAAAGCATCTTTAGTAAAAAGACATACTTGTACAGGAGGAATAATATCTAAATATGCAGCAAACCTTTGAGAATCCTCATTGTCATTCTCTCTAGGAATTTCAAATTTAATTCTTGGCATTTTATAATTTCTTGCACTTGTCTCTGATAACGAATCTATTCCTAAAATTCTAATTGCCTGATAATCAAATTCAGCACATTCGTTTTTTATAAACTCAACTACCTGAGCAACTGTTGTTTCATCGCTTAAATACCCTTTTGAATTTAAAATTTTAAGCCATTTTATAAATTCTTCTTGATGATTGGGATTTGCATGCAAATCCCAACATTTTTCGATGTTGGTACAGATTGACTTGTAAACAACGAACTTTTTATTTTTAGTAACATTTCCCCACCAAATTGCTAATTCTAAATGGTGAAACCAAAAGTAATAGCCTTCGCCAAGCCAAGTATTTTCCCATTTGCAAGAAAAGGGACCATTTATTTCACAATCAATGTGATTACCCTTGTCTTTGAGGGTTTGATATAGCCTATAGGAACTTTCCAACGTGATTAAGTTGAGATTACTTAATTGTTACATTCTCTTTAAGTGGAACACTTAGAGAAGTTAAATTCATTGTTGGTAAAATAACTGGAATTATATTAGCTTGAATTGTAAGGCTACTTATAAATGCCCGTAAATATGGAAATACGATTGCAATACTATTTGCATAAAAATATGTTGGAATATCGTCAATATTCTTAATATCCTCAGAGAAATTAAAAATTGCAGTTAGTAAACACTCAACAAAACTCTTCTCGAATCCAAGTTCCTTATCAAATGCGTAAAATTTAAATGTAAGAACAAATTTACTTTCACTACTAAAAAAATCTCCACTAGGATCGATTTTAACTGATGTTCTTTTGTTTGTAGCATTTTCAATATCGAAAGAAAATTTGTCTATTTGGTATTTTTCAAATGTAAATGTGGCTTGTTCCATAGTTCTCAAAGATAATAAAAAAGTCCGAAACTTTGTTCGGACTTATCTATATTAACATTAGGTATAATTTCGTTTTCTGCATCATCTAATGAAAAGGTATTTTCATAATGATGATTCCAAGCTTCCAATAACTCTGAGATTTTTACTTTATTCTCCATTTGAGAATAAAAATCGTATTTAGTCCATTTCTCTTTTAAGACGTCATCCGATATGTTATCGAAAAATTTGTCTATATAATCTGTATTCATAATAATAACAATTTTGTTATTTATATTATTAAATCAAAATATTTGCCAATATTTATTTTATCAATACTATTTTGACGGTGTAAATGTAGATAAAAAGTACAATAAAAAAACAAATTCTTTTGCAAAAGTACAAAAAAATATCTACATCATTAAATTAGAAAAACATATAGATAAAACTCAATATCTTAAGATTTAATCTTTACCTTGAAATAAATTATACTTAGTCATTAAAACAATGTCAGCTGATCAGAAGCCATTACTGGCACATGGATATTGGTTTTCCACTCTTCATTTATTTTCTGAATGAAATGCGCAGACAATAATGGCGATGCTTTTTCGATATTCTGATGAACAAAAAAGTAAAGATTTTGCAATCCTTCTTTTTTCCATTGTGTCAATCTTTCCAACCAATCTTCTAATCTCGCATAATCACTTTCAGCATTAGCGCCAACATATCGGATAAAAGCATTGGGCGTTGTGAGCCGCATATGAAGCATATCTCTTCTGCCAGCTGTATCTACAATTATATTGGTAATATTATTCATTTCAAATAATTCACAAACTGTATTGAAAACCTCTTCATTTGTAAACCATTCCGTATTTCTGAGTTCGATGGCTAATGGAACCTCTTTTGGCCAATCCTGTACAAATTTCTCCAACCTCTCATAATCTTTCGGTTTGAAATTATCGTGAAGCTGCAGGAAAACCATTCCTAATTTCTCATCGAAATTCAAAACCGCTGAAGCAAATTGTGTTACAACATCCGTAACATTCAACAATCTTCGGAAGTGTGAAACGGTATTGGTAATCTTCGGAAAGAATTTGAAATCCTTTGGCGTTTTTTCTTTCCAGGTCTGGACTTGTTCTGCAGTTGGCATTCCGTAGAAAGTGGCGTTCAATTCAATCGAATTAAATTGCGTGGCATAATAAGTTAACTCATCTTTTGTTCCTTTCGGATAAAAGCCTTTGAGGTCGGTCTTGTTCCATTTTGCACAACCAATCGAGATATTTTCCAAACTTTTTTTATTCTGATTAAGAATAAATTTGGTTTGAGGATGGTCTTTTGGCAAAGTAAAATCGATTTGTGACGGGTCTGCAACTTGTCCGAATTTCATTTTTTTAGAGGTTAGAGGTTAGAAACTAGATGTTAGAATCGAGGTTTAAAGTTAAGTAAAGTTTGATGATTTCAAACGCAAAGTCCGCAAAGATTTTTTTTGATTAACTGAATGCTTTTGAGTTCGCAAAGCCGTAAACTCAGCAAAGAAATTCAAACAAAAACCACCTCGTTTTGCAACAAGATGGCTTTAATTATCAATTGCTAATTTTTAATTATTGACTATGCTTCACAAGCAGAACACGTCACAAAGTTGACCATCAATTCTTTGGAAACCGATGAACTTCTTTGGTAATACAAT
>DLND01000080.1:4861-5194 GCA_002476905.1 Flavobacteriales bacterium UBA7519 | reverse complement strand
TTTCACGCCTTTTTTCCACGCTTCGATCATTACAAAATTAACATCTTTTACTGGCATTGTAGATGGAATCTGTTAGAATCGAGGTTTAAAGTTAAGTAAAGTTTAATGATTTCAAACGCAAAGTCCGCAAAGATTTTTTTTGATTATTACAATGCTTTTAAGTTCGCAAAGCCGTAAACTCAGCAAAGAAATTCAAACAAAAACCACCTCGTTTTGCAACAAGATGGCTTTAATTATCAATTGTTAATTATTGACTATGCTTCACAAGCAGAGCAAGTCACAAAGTTGACCATCAATTCTTTGGAAACCGAAGAACTTCTTTGGTAATACAAT
>DLND01000080.1:0-4814 GCA_002476905.1 Flavobacteriales bacterium UBA7519 | reverse complement strand
TTTCACGCCTTTTTTCCACGCCTCGATCATTACGTAATTAACATCTTTTACTGGCATAGTCGATGGAATCTGCAAGTTAAGAGATTGTGCCTGATCGATATATTGCTGTCTTTGAGCCGCCTGAGAAACAATCTCCATTGGAGAAATTTCTCTGAACGTTTTGAAAACGGCTTTCTCATCATCCGTCAAACCTTCAAGATGTTGAACAGAACCGTGATTCAGCATAATTGTTCTCCAAGTTTCTTCGTTATCAAGACCTTTTTCGTCTAACAACTTAGCCAAATATTTGTTTTTACGCATAAAGTTTCCTTTTGCCAAACCAGCTTTGTAATAGTTAGAAGCGAAAGGTTCTATTCCAGGAGACGTTTGTCCCAAAATTGCAGAACTAGAAGTTGTTGGAGCCACCGCCATTAAGGTTGTATTTCTCATTCCATAACCTTTCAGCATATCTGGTTCTCCGTAGATATTAGCTAATTCTTTAGAAGCAATTTCAGATTGTTCTTTGATATGACGGAATGCTCTCGCATTGAACTGAGTCGCTTCGAAACTTTCGAACGGAATCATATTTTTCTGCAAATAAGAATGGTATCCAAGAACACCTAAACCTAAAGCTCTGTGACGCATCGCAAAGTTTCTGGCTGATGTCAGGTAATAATTACCTTCCGTTTTCTCAATGAATTCTGATAAAACGGCGTCTAAGAAATAGATTGCCAATTTTACAGCGTTTGTATCTTTCCACTCATCGTACAATTCAAGATTCATAGAAGATAGACAACAGATGAAAGATTCATTAGCAGTTGAAGGCAACATAATCTCTGAACAAAGATTACTGGCGTTTACCATCAATCCTGCATCTTTGTAAACCTGAGGTTTATTTCTGTTTACATTGTCTGTGAAGAAAATATAAGGCAAACCTTTTTGCTGACGGCTTTCCAAAACTCTTGCCCAGATTTTACGCTTATCAACATCACCATCAATCATATCCTGCATCCAATAATCTGGAACGCAAACTCCTGTGAATAGATTTTGGATTGGACTTCCGATATCTTTGATACTCAAAAATTCTTCAATATCACCGTGGTCGATGTCAAGATACGCTGCAAAAGCACCTCTTCTCACACCACCTTGAGAAACCACATCCATCGCTGTATCGTACAACTTCATAAAAGAAACTGCGCCGGAAGATTTTCCGTTGTCTGTAACGGCAGTTCCTCTGTTTCTCAACTCTCCGAAATAACCAGAAGTTCCACCTCCGATTTTCGTCTGCATAATTACTTCACCCAATTTGTGCGTAATTCCTTCGATATTATCAGGAATATGAACATTGAAACAAGATATCGGCAAACCACGCTGTGTTCCCATATTAGCCCAAACCGGAGAAGAAAAACTAATCCAGCCTTTCACAATCATCTCTTTGAAAGCCGGTTGCAATTCCGGTTTGTAAAGGCGTTTTGCCGCTGCAGTGGTAATTCTGTCGATTGCGCCTTCCACAGTTTCCCCTTTCAGAAGGTAACCTCTGTTAAGCATTTGCTCAGACTCTTCGTTGAGCCACCAGATATCTATATTTTCGTCCATCATAACTTTATTATTTTGTAATTTGTTTCTTTTTTATTTTATTTTGACTTTAACAGAGTCATTTTTCACTTCATTAGTTAGCAAAAATCCAAACATCTATTTTCACCTATTAAACATTTGACTATTAAGTTAATCGCCATTTATGTTTGGGCGCCTTTATCCGTCTTCCGTTCCCGCTTTTTTTCTTGTCTTATTTGCCAAGAAAAAAGAGCTCCACTCAAGCCGGGGCGCGCTTTGCCGCTATTGAGGTCTTCACATAAAAAAGAAAATTCTAAGAATAAAAAGTTTTCTTAAAATTTTCTTTTTTACACCTTTCTTAGCTTGAAACTTTGAAAGGATTTTTATTCATTTTTGTCATTCCGTAGGAATCTCGACAGGCTTAGTTTTAGATTTATATTGAAGACAATAATGTTACTTATGTCGGTGCTTCGCACCTTGAATCTACTTTCTGTTTGATTCTCTACCAATATATCGCGACTTCGTCGCTTTCAAAATTGGATAATCAAAAAGATGAAGGCGAAAACTCCCTTCTTCTGACATCAGACTTCCAGCAGAGATCTAAAACAAATCGTTCGCCGTAATCGACTTGTCGTGCTTGGTGTAATCTACTGGACGTTTTGCGAAGAAATCATCCATAGAATTGGCAAAAACTTCTTCCTCGAACCAAACCATAGGTTTGTAATCTTCCCCAGAAATATTATATCTGGTTTTCATCCCGATTTTCTTCAATGAGTCATCTACTCTGTATTTCATAAAATCCAATAGATTTTTTTTGGAAACGTTTTCGATTTCGCCCAGTTCAAAAATCCAGTCCAGAATATTGGATTCCATTTCGATAGATTCATCTACCAAATCGTAAATGGATTCGATATCTTCATCGGTTAATAAATCCGGTTGTTCTTCACGGATTTTGTTTATGAGATAAATCCCGCCATTAGCATGAATTTGCTCATCCACGGAAGTCCAAGCAATAATATTGGATACATTTTTCATATAACCTTTGAATCTTGTGAAGCTCAGAATAATCGCAAACTGGCTGAACAAAGACACGTTTTCTATCAATATACTAAATAGCAACAATGAGGAAACGTAAGATTTCGGATCCTGAGAATTGGCGTTTTTCAACACTTTACTTAGGTAATCAATTCTGTCTTTTACGGCAGGAATATCGACTACATTCAGGAATTCATCATTATAACCCAAGACTTCCAATAATCTGGAATACGCTTCGGAATGACGAAATTCGCACTCTGCAAAGGTTGCGCCCAAACCGTTGAGTTCAGGCTTAGGCAAGTGATGGTAGAGATTTCCCCAGAAGGTTTTCACATTCACCTCAATCTGCGCAATCGCCAAAAGCGCATGTTTGATTGCGTTTTTCTCATGAGGTTCTAACTGAGAATGGAAATCCTGAACATCTGCTGTAAAGTCTACTTCAGAATGAACCCAATATGACTTATTGATCGCTTCTATAAATTGTAAAACTTCCGGATATTCAAATGGTTTATAACTTATACGTTTATCAAAAATCCCCATAATCTTGGTCTTTAATCTGTTGTTTAATAATATATTGTGAAAATTTCCGGATGTCGATGGTCTGAAAACTCTATCTTCTTTTTCCTTCCGAAGCGCTAATACAAAAATAGAAATTGAAAGCTTTAAATGAAAGTGTTCAGCATCCAAAATTGTCAAAAAACTGACAATCATCTGTAAAAGTTTTCCACATTATGTTAAAAGTGCTTTCAATAGGCTTTCTACAAGCAAAAGATGTTTGACAGAAGCGCCTAGAACGTCAATAGCTATTAAACAGAGTGATGAAAATCACTTATGATAAATGATTAGAGACTGAACAACAAAAGATGAAGGCGTATATGTAATTTCCAGAATATGCAATTTGATTAAAATTTTTAACCTTCCGATTGTTTCTTAGAAAAACTATGGGTTTTGAGATATTCTGTAAAAACTTCTTTGAGACTGAATTCTATGGCGGCTTTGTTAAAATTGTTTCTATAATTTTTGGATAGACTCTTTTGTTCATCAGCATAAGCGAGGAAGATATCGAAATCATATTCGTCTAAACCGTATTTTGTATAATACTCTAAATCTATCGCAGCTTTCACACGTTTGTAAAACTCTTGCTTTTCGGCATAATTGGCGGTTGTCTTGGGAGATGTTCTTGCTTTTGTCACCAAACCAGCAACTGCGCCTAAAAGCCCGCCACCTCCAGAACCGATGGAAAATAAATTCATCTGTCCTTCCCCGGGATTGCGTGGCGCAAAAGCCGAGGGTATTTTGGCTGTTGGCTGAACTTCATTCATTGGCGTTCGCATATAATTGTTCATTGCCATATTGAGTGCGGTCACTTTTGCAGAAGGATTAAGTCTTGCAACATCTTTTTTGAGAATTCCGGTTGGTTTGAACGCCAGTGTTACTTCTTCTATTTCTATAGGAATGGTGACCAGCTTAACGTCAAGACTTTTTGAAAAATTCTCTGAGGTTAATGAAACGACTTTTCTTTCATAGCCTTGTCTTACAATTCTAAGTTCGTCGGTAGGTTTTGCCGCAATAGCAAAATTCCCCATCTTATCAGACGTCACTATTTGATCTGTTCGCAGGTTATGGATGCTTGCCAAAGGTAGCTTGTCTCCGCTGTCATTGGCAACATTTCCTAAAATATAATCGGATTGCGCGAAAATCTTTATCGAACAAAGAAGTATGAGAAGCGAGAGTAATTTTAATTTCATAGCCAGAAGTTTCTTGACAAAATTAGCTCTATTGTATATCAATAAGATAAAAGAGATTTTTTTGATGGATAGTTTAACCGACTTTAACCTGTTTTATGATTTTTTTAGAATTTGGGGTTTTAGTTTTGTTAAATTTATTTTGAGATTTTTTTGCGTTGTCGATATTTTAAACGCAAAGGGTGCAAAGATTTTTTATGATTATTGAAAATGTTTTAAGGTTCGCAAAGGCGATTTGTTCAGCGATTTTTATTGCTCGCAGATTTCGGAGTTTTTGCTGATTTCTCTGTGGCTAGATTGTTTAAAGGGAAAATTTTAAATCGTTGAAGATTCTTGTTTTTTCCGCAGCGCGTGAGGGATGATAGCGGAAAATCCTTTTTGCTTGGGCTAAAAAAGCCTCAGGATGACAAATGGAGATACGAAAATGATTGGCTTCGCCAAAACACTTCCTTAGGTTTGCACCGGACATCGAGGTCCAAGCCGCTGGAATAGTTTAGCGAG
>DLND01000050.1 GCA_002476905.1 Flavobacteriales bacterium UBA7519 | reverse complement strand
CGCTCTTCCGATCTCGCAAATGACGTTGCGGATTTTTTCATTATTAATTATTCTTTCTTAATTAGTTAAAACTTCATCTCAGGAATTTCTCCTTCAATAATCAAATCCGCTTCTGTAGCTTTTACAATGTCTTCAACCGAAATTCCCGGAGCTCTTTCCAGAAGTTTGAAACCTTTATCTGTGATTTCCATAACCGCTAATTCAGTTACAACTTTCTTAACGCAATTCACGCCTGTTAAAGGAAGTGTACATTTTTTCAGAATTTTGGATTCGCCAGCTTTGTTGACGTGCATCATTGCAACGATGATATTTTCAGCCGATGCTACCAAATCCATTGCGCCGCCCATTCCTTTTACCATTTTACCTGGGATTTTCCAGTTGGCAATATCGCCGTTCTCAGAAACTTCCATTGCGCCAAGAATTGTCAAATCCACTTTTTGGCTTCTGATCATCCCAAAACTGAAAGCCGAATCAAAAAAAGAACCCCCTGGAAGAATCGTAATAGTCTGCTTTCCCGCATTAATCAAGTCTGCATCTTCTTCGCCTTCAAAAGGAAATGGTCCCATTCCCAAAACGCCATTTTCACTCTGGAATTCCACCGAAATATCCTCTGGAACATAGTTAGCAACCAAAGTCGGAATCCCGATTCCAAGGTTGACATACATCCCGTCTTTCACTTCTCTTGATATGCGTTGTGCGATTTGTTCTTTTGTCAGCATAGTAAAATGTTATACCGCAATATATCATTATTTCACGTGATAGAAAAATGCTTTTTCTCTTACAGTAAATATTAATAAAACAATCAGATTTATATCAGTAATTTTGCAATTCTAATTATGAAGACATTATTACATTACCTCAAACCACATAAATGGCTGATTATCGCCTCGTTGGTTTTAGCCGCTGTCAATCAGGTATTTTCTTTATTTGCACCAGCAATCACAGGGAATATTTTGGACCAACTCGTAACGCATCCGCATTTTTTTGATAAAGAAAAAACATTATCCAGAGATTTGAATCAATTCCTTTATGGAACCGATATTTATCACGGCGCATTTTACTTTTTAGGATTACTGATTGGAACTGCAATGGTCAGCAGAATTGCAAAAGCATTTCAGGATTATGCTGTCAATGTCATTACTCAAAAATTCGGAGCTAATATTTTCACGGATGGATTGCAGCATTCTATGGCATTACCTTATCAGGAATTCGAAGACCAGAGAAGTGGCGAAACATTGTCTATTTTGACCAAAGTAAGAGAAGATTCGGTGAAGTTTATTACGAATTTTATCAATGTATTTTTCGGAATTTTGGTCAGTATCATTTTCGTTTCAGTTTATGCGATTCGATTGCATTGGTCGATAATGCCTGTTTATATTGTCGGGATTTTTCTGATTGCATTTGTGACTAATCTTTTAAGTAAAAGAATCAAAAATATACAGAAAACAATTGTTATCGAAACCACAAGTTTGGCTGGAAGTACCACCGAAAGTTTGCGAAATATCGAAATTGTAAAAAGTCTTGGATTAACAAAACAGGAAATCAATCGTCTGAATAACAATACTTACAAAATTCTTGGTCTGGAACTGAAGAAAGTAAAAAGCATACGTTCATTGAGTTTCATTCAGGGAACGATGGTTAATTTTCTTCAACAATTGATTACGTTGACGCTTTTATATTTGATTTTCAGAGATATTGTAACGCCTGGACAATATCTGTCATTGATGTTTTACGGATTTTTCATTTTTGGTCCGATGCAGGAAATCGGGAATATCATTATTTCTTATCGAGAAGCCGAAGCATCGTTGCGAAACTTTGATAATCTGATGAAAAAACCAGTTGAACAAAAACCACAAACGCCAAAACAAATTGGGGCTATTGAAGAATTAGAGTTCAGACACGTTTCTTTCAAACATCAGTCGGCGCAATACAAAGCGTTGAACAACATTTCATTTGATGTAAAAAATGGAGAAACGATTGCGTTTGTTGGTCCGAGTGGTTCAGGAAAAAGTACACTTGTAAAATTGTTAGTTGGATTGTATAGACCTCAGGAAGGCAATATTTTTTATAATCAAGTCAACGGAAACGAATTTGACTTTGATGAATTGAGAAACCAAATCGGATTTGTAACTCAAGACACACAGCTTTTTGCAGGAACTATCAAAGAAAATCTACTTTTCGTAAATCCTAACGCCAGCGAAGAAGACATAGAATTAGCTTTGAAAAAATCCAGTACTAAAACTTTATTGGAACGTGCTGAAAAAGGAATCGAAACGGTCATTGGCGAAGGCGGATTAAAATTAAGTGGAGGCGAAAAACAAAGAATTGCCATTGCAAGAGCATTATTGAGAAAACCAAACTTATTGATTTTTGACGAAGCCACTTCTGCACTGGACAGTATTACAGAAGAAGAAATCACTTCAACCATCAAGGAAATTTCTGAACAAAAGGAACAAATCACGGTTCTCATCGCGCATAGATTAAGCACGATTATGCACGCCGACCGAATTTATGTTTTGGAACGCGGACAAATTATAGAAACCGGCTCTCACGACAACCTTATTGCAGAAAAAGGATTGTATTATGCGATGTGGAGACAGCAGATTGGGGAGAGGAAGTCAGCGGAAAATAATATTTGATTTTGATTATAATTGATTAAATTTGATATTAATACAATATTTTGAAACAATTCTTATGAAAAATATTAATGCTATAGATTTCTTACAATATTTAAAAAACAATCATAATTTATTGTACAATGATTACAAAGATTATGAATATAGTGGTGAATTTGATGGAACTTGTGATTATTGCAAAAAAGATGTATTCTTTAAAATAATATCAAAAAGATATGTGAATGGAATTTTTGACGATTCTTACGAATTTCCTATTTTTCATACATTACAGTTAAAGTGTCCAAAATGCTTAAGAATTATAATCAAACAAACTGTTAAAATAAAATTAGAAGAAATATATAATTCGAAAGATGAATTGATGGAATCAACTATCAATTTTGACGACGAAGAATATGAAAATGAAGAATTTATTAGAAAATATAAATATTTGATTTTCGAAATATTATCAATCCCAACTTCTGAAATAGAAGAATCATTGGAAAACATTCCTCAGAAATACATATCACTTAGAGATAGCGTTTCTGAAGCTATATTTGCAATGAATCATAATAAAAATATTTCAGCTACAATAATGTTTAGAAGGGCTATTCAAATTATTGCAAAAGAAATTCTTGGTGCTCAAGGAAAAAGTTTATATGGTCAACTAGAATGGTTAAAGATTAATGAAAATAAATTAAAAATTGATTTATCTGAAATCTTTCACGAACACACTAAACTCATCAAAGATATTGGAAATCAAGGCGCTCATCCAGAAGAAGATATAGAATTACAAAACTTTTCTAGCAATGATGTAAACTCTCTACACGATTTATTCTTAATTATTATTTTTGAAATTTTTGTTAAACCAGAAAAGCTTAAACAGATAAAAGAAGAATTAAGAAACAGTAGAAAAATTCAGTGATTATATTTTTTTCAATTCTAATTTAAAAAAATTCAAATTGAACTGAAAACTATTTTTTATTTTTTCCTCACAGTCCTCTGCTCTATCATTTTCTCATAATTCTCGCCTTGGGAAATAATTAAAAAACTTGCAAAACATACCAAAACTTGGTATATTTGATTTAGATTAAAATCAAAATGTAATGGCTAAAAATACTTCAATTTTATTAGGCGATTATTTCGATAATTTTATTAATTCTCAAATCAAAGATGGCAAATATTCTTCTGCCAGCGAAGTTGTCCGAGCTGCTTTGCGACTATTCGAGCACGAAGAAATTAAGAAAACTGAATTGATAAAGGAACTTAAAAAAGGTGAAAAATCTGGATTTTCATCAGACTTTGACCGTGAAAAATTCAAACAGAATTTGCATCAGAAATATTCTGCCGAATAATGAATTACAAAATCAGTAAACTGGCTGAGATTGATTTAGAAAATATCTGGCTTTATACTTTTGAAGAATGGTCGCTGGAGCAAGCGGACTATTATTATGATTTGATTATGAATGAAATCGAATATATTTCTGACAATCCAAAATACGGGAAAGATTATAACGAAATCAGAAAAGGGTATTATCGTTCCCGAGTTAAATCACATTTTATTTTTTATAAAATCAATTTGAAAGACGAAACAATAGAAATCGTCCGAATTCTTCATCAACAGATGGACATTGATTTGCACATTTAATGAGTGAAAAATTCATAAACTTATCTCTTCCTCACAGTCCTCTGCTCTATCCTTTTCTCATAATTCTCACCTTGGAAAATCCTTTAAAATAAATTTTGTCATATAAAATAAAAGTAATTACTTTGTAATAACAAACCAATTCAGTTATGGAATTATCTGTCATTAATATTGGAAATTCTAAAGGAATAAGACTCTCAAAAACAATTCTTGAAAAATATAATATTCAGGATAAAATAGAACTCATTCTTGAGAAGGGTTTCATTGTTTTAAAACCCAAAACAGAACCAAGAAAAAATTGGGAAAAGGCATTTAAAACAATGCACGAAAATGGAGAAGACCAAATGCTGATCGATGACATTTTTGAAGATGAAAATTTTGAAGAATGGAAATAAGCCAATATGAAATTGTGCTGGTAAATCTAGATCCAACCGTTGGAAGTGAAATAAAGAAAACCAGACCTTGTGTTGTTATTTCTCCTAACGAAATGAATAAATTTCTCAATACAATTATTATTGCTCCGATGACAAGTTCTTCTAGGCCTTATCCAACTCGGGTAGAAGTGCAAACCAATAACAAAAAAGGATGGGTTGTTATTGATCAAATCAGAACTGTGGATAGAAAAAGAATAACAAAAATCTTCGGAAAATTATCTCTAAACGAAATTGTAGAAGTAAAAAATGTACTTAAAGAAACATTTGTTGACTAAACTTATCTTTTCCTCACCGTCCTCTGCTCTATCCTTTTCTCATAATTTTCGCCTTGGAAAATCCTTTGAACCATAATTCCGGGAATGTGGATTTCATTTGGATCTAATTGCCCTGGTTCTACCAATTCTTCGACTTCTGCAATGGTAATTTTTCCCGCACCAGCCATTGGAAAATTAAAATTACGAGCCGAACCTTTGAAAATCAAGTTTCCAGCATGGTCGCCTTTCCAAGCTTTTACGATTGAGAATTCAGCGTTATAAGCGTGTTCCAAGATATGAGGTTTTCCATTGAAATCTTTGACTTCTTTACCTTCCGCAACTTCGGTTCCGAAGCCTGCTGGCGTGTAAAAAGCAGGAATCCCAGCTTGTGCAGCTCTGCATTTTTCAGCAAGTGTTCCTTGAGGTGTTAATTCTACTTCTAATTCTCCGGATAACATCTGACGTTCGAATTCTGCGTTTTCTCCAACATAGGAAGAAATCATTTTCTTAATTTGTTTTTTCTGTAATAATAAGCCCAAACCGAAATCATCAACGCCTGCATTATTGGAAATACA
>DLND01000012.1 GCA_002476905.1 Flavobacteriales bacterium UBA7519 | reverse complement strand
TAACGATTCTTTTTTTTGTATAGTTATTTCAGGACTAGATATAATAAAAAGTTAAAATCCTGCTATATTTTATGGCAGGATTTTTTGTTTGGGATTTTCGGAGTAAATTTGTACCCCATTTTATTATGTTAAATGAAATATTCTTTTTCTGCATATCGTTTCTTTTTAATAATTCTTGTGCTTCTTAGCAAAGGTATAGATGCTCAATATATCACTGTTGATAATCAAAGCTATACAGATCAGCAATTGGTGGAAAAATTTATAGGAACTAAAAATTTAAGTTGCGTTTCAATATCAAGTGTCAAATTTTCCGGTGGCAATTTGGGAAGTGGAAATTCTAGTTATGGCTATTTTAACAATGGAAGTTCGTTGGGAATGGACGAAGGAATAATTTTATCTACAGGAAGTTTTCTGGCCGCTGCAGGACCAAAAACTAAACCTGTTCAGAGTGTGACTGCTTCCGGCTGGATGGGAGACCAAGATCTTGCGGATGCAACAGGATTATCAATTTCAAATCTTGCAAATGCTACAATCTTAGAATTTGATTTCAGATCCACACTAAGTGATAAGATCAGCTTCAGGTATATGTTTTTGTCAGAAGAATATCGCCCCGACAATTGTCAATATTCTGATGCTTTTGCTTTCTTGCTCAAAAAAGCCAATAATAGTGAACCATATACTAATATAGCATTAGTGCCAGGAACTAATATTCCTGTAACATCCACAACAATTAATGGCGCCTATGATGGAAGTTGTACGCCACAGAATATAGACTATTTTGGAGGGTTTATTGGGCTTGATAATCCATCCTTATCTCCAACTAATTTTAATGGACAGACCAAGGTTTTGACTGCCGTGGCTGATATTGATGCAGGAGAGTTGTATCACATTAAACTTGTTATTGCAGATGAAGGAAGAAACGCAAACTCACAATATGATTCTGCTGTATTCTTGGAGGCAGGAAGTTTTACTGGCAATGTAGACTTGTTGCCAGAGCTGCAAACGGATGATGCGGTCATAATTTGTAATGGTAATCCTATCAAACTAGAGGTAAAAGATCCAAGCATCATTACAGGTTCTTCACCAAAATTTTTTTGGACCGAGTCGGATGCTCCAAGCACGATAATATCTACAGATTCCTTTTTATGGACTAACACACAAGGAAATTATAGACTAAGAATAGAACTGAGTACCGGATGTACATTGTCAGGGAATATAAAAGTTGAAAATGCCCCGGTTGCAATCATTGATACATCTCCGATAATGATCTGTGATGACGATTTTGATGGAAGATATGTTGAAAAGTTATCGAATTTTACGGGTCAGATTGTCACTAATTTTAATGGAGATTTCACAGTAGAATATTATACTCAATCCGGAACTAAAATTAACCCGGATAATGATTTTGAGTTTACACAGAATCATCAGGATATTACAGTGAAGGTTGGTGCGTTCAGTTGTACTCCGGACAATTATGTTTTACGATTCTACCACGGTTCTCAACTTCAGATGAATTATCCGCAGCAGCCAGACACAATTCCGGTTTTTGATGTTTGTGACAATGAATTCAAAGGAAGTAAAACCGTGAATCTGGATGATTATATTGCTTTTATGACAACAGAAACGCTCAACTCTAGTGATGTCAAATTTTATGATAAAATATCAGAGCTCAAAGCGGATAAGCCGTCAATCAGTAAATCACAAACACTAAGTCTTACACAAGCTGAAAAAACATTTTACATCCGGATAAAAAAGCCTGGAAACTATTGTGATAATTATTCTTCATTTAAGCTGAGGTTCAAACAGCCTAAAAAATCATCGATTTTAAAAGACACGATTATTTGCAAAGGGACTACAATTGATCTGGATGCAGGTGATGGTTTTGATCCCGCTTTGAATTTGGGATTCAGTTCTTATAAATGGTACAAAGAATCCGATCCGGCGCATACTATCAGCACTAATCGTTATGCTTCTAATCTTGCTGCCGGAAATTATATTGTGGAATTAGGCTTTAATGATTGTGTTTATCCCCAGCCTGTAAAAATATCAGAACCCGAAGATTTAGTTATTAATAATGTTTTGATAGAAGGCAGCAAGATCACCATTGTGGCTTCTAATGGTATACCTTCTTATCAATATTTTCTAGATGGAAATAGGCAATTTTCTAATGTTATTGAAAATGTTTCCAGAGGTAAGCACACCATTGAAGTCAAAGACCAATGTGGTTCTGTATTACAGACTTTTTACATCGTTAATGAAAAAAATGTAATAACACCTAATGATGATGGAGTCAATGATTTTATTGACTATTCGGATATTTTGACAAAAATCAATCCCAGATTTGAAATTTATGACAGAAACGGACAGTTGATTTTCAAAGGAATGACAGAAAATAAGTTTATCTGGAACGGAAAGTTTAACGGAAGATCGCTTCCGACCGCTTCTTATTGGTATATCCTAGAGTGGAATGAATCCGGAAACCCAACACGTGTGCAGAACACTGGCTGGATACTCTTGAAAAACAGAAATTGATTGTATCAATAAAATAAAATGCTTTCTTTACTTTTGTATCAACTACTGTATTGCTCCAATGAAGAAAGCATTTTTATTTCTACTAGTCTTTATTATTTCGGTAAACTCATATGCGCAGATGGATACGGAGCATTGGTTTGCGCCAATGGGTAATAATACAACATTACCAAGTAATTATCAGTCTATCTATCTTTCTACAAAAGAAACAGTGCCGTTTGAAGTTAAGATTTATAACGGAAACACACTCTTAGGAACTAAGTCTATAAGCAAAGGAAAGTCTGAAATTTTTGATATTCCCAGACAATATATTATTAGCGATGACAAGGCGGATCGGATGGTAATCTTAAATAAGGGATTGCACCTTGTCGGAGAAAAAAAATATTTTGCAAATCTTAGATTTTCCGTAACAAATCACGCAGAAATCGTAACGTCTAAAGGATTAGCAGGTCTCGGGAAAGAATTTTATCTAGGAATGCCACAGGTTAATTTTGGAACCCCAGCTTTTATTTCTAATCATACTGCTAGTGTCATAGCCACAGAAAATTCGACAACAGTTACCTTGTGTGGATATGAGCCTTCGTTGGTATTTACCAATGATTCTAGTCCTCTGTCTGCTGAAAAAACAATAATTCTAAATAAGGGAGAATCGTATATTTTTGAAGTAGAAAACAATCAAAATTTTGGAAAAGGATTAATTGGTGCAAAAATAACAAGTGATAAAGCAATCAGTGTATCCTGTGGAAGTTTCTCCGGAAGAATTGCAGACACAGGTGTAGATATTTTTATGGATCAGTCTATTCCTGTAGAAAAAACCGGACGAGAGTTTATAGTGATGTCTGGCAATGGGAAAGTACCATCTATAATGGAGCAGACACTGGTTATAGCTACTGATGATAATACGCAAATTTTCTTAAACAATAATAAATCTTCTGTTCCAGATTATACAATTCCCAAAGCAGGAGATTCTCTTTTCATAAAATCAAAAGAATATTTTCCCGTCTCCGTACAAGATAATCTTTATGGTTTGCATATCACCACTTCTAAAAATGTGTATATCTACCAATTGCTGGCAGGTAGTTCATTGCGGGAAGAAGCTTCGGGTGGGATGAATCTTATTCCTCCGTTGTCTTGTTTTCTTCCCAGTAAAATTGATGAATTAAGCGCAGTGGATGAAAATAAAGTAGTAACTAATTCTGGGACTACAGATACTCATGATGTAAAGCTTAATATTATAGCTCAAGCAGGTTCTGATGTTTATGTTAATGATTCGAAAGCTGGACTAAATGGACCTTATCCTGTTTTAGGAACTAATGAATGGGAACTTTATTCTATGATCAATGTAAGAGGGAATGTGACAATTGAATCCAAAAACAGTAAAGCAATTACTGCAGGAATTGCTGGTGGTTCCACAAATGTCGGTTTTGGAGGATATTTCGCAGGATTCAGTTCTGTTCCGGCTATTTCCAAAACAGGAGACTGTGCAAATGGGCAGCAATTAGTTGTAGATGATATTTATGATATTTATGAATGGACTTACAGTCCGGATGATACAGTAGGTTCTTATGTGCCTTATCCGGGAAACTCCTATTTCATAAATCCAGGCGGTAAATTTGGATATTACAAATGTACAGTGACCAAGACTTCTTGTTCTCCGCTGCCAATTACAACTAAGTCTTTCAAATATTTAAAGTGCACAGAATTTACTGCTGTCGATATGGATACAATAGGTAATTGTAAAAGTATACCTGTCATTATTCCGGCTTTTAAAAAGGATCCTAGTACTATAATAGACACTTCCAAAACATTTATTTCTCAAAAACCTGTAGAAGGAGTGGCTTATGTGGATGCTTCTGGTGCCGTTCACTTTGATGCAAACAGAAGCGCTTTGGAACAAGTAACCTTCAAATATTACTTTGAAGGTTTTGGTGATTTCCCAGATTCTGAGGAAGTAACAATGACGGTCAATATTGCCCAAATCAAACTAAAAAATACAGAACAAACGCAATGTTTAAACGATAAAGGTGAAGGAATCTATAATCTTAAGTTTGCTTTTGAGACAGTAAATCCTGATCCATATAAAACATATTCTTATTACTCAGATTATGGTTTGACACAGAAAATAGATGTTTTGACAGAGAGTTATCCTTCAAAACCTGATAAAATAATCTATGTAGTAGTTACCAATATATATGATTGTGATAACAGAAATAAACCAGCGGAAATACTTCTTAAGACTTTTGAACTGCCGACAATTAACACCATTGAAGTGTCGGACACAGATTCTGTAACAATTAATGTTTCTAAAGGAAAACCAGGCTATTATTTCTATGTCAAAAAAAATGGAAAGGAAACTGATTTTATACCAGAGTCTGCATATACTTACTTCGACAAACTTCCTGCAAGACTTCCGATCAATGATGGAAAAGGAAGTTATAGGGTCTATGTAAAATCTGCAGATAATTGCAGCCCAGTTTCCCAAAACTTTTCTGTTATAGGTATATCAAATATCATAACACCAAATGATGATGGTGCGAACGATTTTATAGATTATTCTGATTTAATGACCAAACTAGATCCGAGATTTGAGGTCTATGACAGAAATGGAAAGGTCGTTTTCAGAGGTTCACCGGAAAATCGCTACATCTGGAATGGAAAATCCGCCGGCAGGGAGCTTCCTACTTCTTCGTACTGGTATCTTTTGGAATGGAATGAGTCTTCAACTTCACAGAGGACGCAGAAGTCCGGCTGGATTCTTTTGAAAAACCGAAATTAATATTGAAAGAAACTCATTTAACAATAATTTCACAAAAAAGAAAATAATTCTGATTGCTTAACAATTTGTGGTAAAGTTTAATAAAATTTTAACCTTGGCGAATTTTTATTTATAGAGGTTGTAACTGTGATTCTGTCTAAATTTGCCCCATATTATGAAGAAGATTTTTACAATTGTTTTGCTTTTGTGTCTCGCTACATTACAAGCGCAAGTTCTAAATGGGGAAATATACATCCGGGATAAATCCAGTCTGTATCTTAATCAGGTTTATGTTACTAATATCAATGAACATAAAAGTGTTTTGGCTAATTATAACGGAGAATTTAGAATTGCGGCAAAAGAAGGAGATGTGATTAGATTTACATCTATCGCTACAGAAAGAAAAGATATCACGGTGACATCTCAAATGCTCAATTTGAGTAAAAATTTTATTGAACTCCAGATTGCATATTACGAGATTCAGGAAGTAATTATCAGTTCTTTTCGTCCCACGGGAAATTTAAGAAAAGATGTTTCTATGCTGAAATCCTCAGAAAAAGCCTTCGAACTAAGAAAAATGATTGGTCTTCCAGAACCCAAAGGTGACGGTTCTTCACCGGAGCTTCCTGTGATGTCTTTCAATCAGGGCTTAAGCTTCAGTATAGACAGTATTTTTGATCTTATTTCTGGGGAAAAGAAGAAGAAGGAAAGGTATCAGCAATATGAGAAGATGAGCAGAAGTATCAAAGCGCTTCAGGATTATTTTGGAGATGATTATTTTATACGTCTAAAAATACCTAAGGAGCTAATTCCTAATTTTTTACAGTTTGTCTACAGTTCGGATAATATTACAACTTTTTTGGACGCAAATAATTTTGAAGCTACCAAAATCTACATAGAAAAATATCTTCCGATTTATCTGCGAAGATTGCAAAATTCTCATATTATGCAAGTTACAGATGATTTGAAAAGATAATCAGTTTATGTTGCAAATTTCCTATAAAAAATCAATTATTTTTTTGGAAATGATTATTTTTATCTTATTTTTATACTGTTTATAAGTTACAGAAATTAAAATATGGGGAAGAATAAAATTGCCAGATTCGAAGAAAACAAAACATTACCTAATGTTATACAACCAACACGCGATGAAGCGATAAGCAGTTTCGCACACAGAGGAAAATGGGCAGCTTTTTTTGGTAACGATAATCCAATAGTTCTGGAGTTAGGTTGTGGTAAGGGAGAATATTCCGTGGGATTGGCAAAGGCATTTCCGGATAAAAATTTTATTGGGATTGATATCAAAGGTGCCAGATTTTGGTTTGGAGCCAAAGAAGCCGTTCAGTCAGGACTTAATAATGTGGCATTTGTAAGAACGCAGATTGAATTGATTGATCATTTATTTGCGGAAGGTGAGGTGTCCGAAATATGGATCACATTTCCAGATCCGCAGATCAAATTCAGGAGAACAAAACACAGGCTTACCAATCCGGAATTTCTTGGAAAATACCGAAAGATTATGAAAAAAGACGGTATTATACATCTTAAAACAGATTCTGAATTTTTACATGGGTATACATTGGGGATTTTGCAAGGATTCGGTCACAAGATTCTCACTTCTCACCATGACATATACGGGGCAGAAGAATATCAGCCAGATACACCTTTGCTCAAGGATATTAGAACATATTATGAAGACCTATTTTCATCGAAAGGCAAAACTATTACTTATATCAAATTTCAGTTAAAAAATGAATAAGTTTTTACTTTTTTCATTAATCATTTCGTTAGCTAGTTGTAGCACACGTTCAGTATCTCCAGTTTTTGTGGGCAATAACTCGAATGTTATATTGGCTTCAGATCCTGTTAAGCTTCCAAAAAGTCTTGCTGTAGAACAAAAAGCAGTAATGTTGCTTAATCAGTTATTTAACACGGATCCTTCCAACGAAAAAATGATACTTATGATTAGTAATGAGTCTGATTGTGATTTTACACTGAACATTACAGGGCGAAACAATTATATACTGCCAGTTGCAGCAAAGAACACAGAAAGTATTGTTCTGGATCGTGGTGGGTATGAGGTGAAATCAGAAGTTTGTAAGACGCCTTACAAAACGTTCAAAGTTTTTTTGGATAACACTAATCTCAGTATAAAACATACTATTGTAAAAAAAACTGAAGAAAATTCAAGGCTATAATTCATTAACAAAAAAAACTTCAGAAATTTCTGAAGCTTTCTATTTTAATTCCATTTTTTTTACTTTAAAATGACTTCATAAATCTTGCTCCAGTTTTTCCCTGTAACGAGCATGTTTTCCCCTTTGAAAGCGATGCCATTCAGCACATCATCATTGCCTGTGGTGTTTTGTTTTGCAATGTTGCTAAAATCAAGAATTCCTGCCACTTCACCATTAGCCGGATTAATTTTTAGGATGATAGCTTTCTGCCAAACATTAGCATATATAAATCCATTATGATACTCCAGCTCATTGATCTGGTCATAGCCTTCGGTGTTGCTTGCAACGGCAATAGATCTTACAATTTGTGACGGATTATCAGGATTCAGGAAATAAATAAATTTAGTTCCGTCGGAAACGATGAGGTTTTTCCCATCATTGGTCATTCCCCAGCCTTCTGCCATAACTTCAGGATAAGAAAATTCTTTTATTAATTTGATATTAGAATCATAAATAAAACCTTTCTTAGATCTGTAGGTTAGCTGGTAGATTTTATCTCCGAAAACAGTTAGTCCTTCAGAAAATTCATTATACTGAGGAACTTCCTGAATGGGTTGAGTGCTGCCAAGATTGTATTTTATAATTTTAGACTTACCTTCCAGACCTACACTCTCATAGATAATGTTGCCGTGAGCTTCAAAACCTTCTGTAAAGTGATCTGTGTGGTGAGGATATTGATTCACGATTTCATAGTTCAGCTTTTGAGGAGCAGTTTTCGCAAAAACATTAATCGTAGCATCCTGTTGTAAAACTTCGCCACTTTTGGTTTTGATGTTGAAGGTAATGTCATTTTCTCCAAGTGAAAAAAAACTCGGGTCTATTGTCAGCTTATCGGTTTCTTTGTCGTTATAAGTAATGGTGATGGCTTCTGCATAATCCATCACATCTTCCGGAATCTGGATTTTGTCCCCAAAATGATAACCCTGATCTTGTTTCCCTATATTATAGTCGTTTAAAGTATTAAGGATTTCTTTGTCTTTATTACAACTTGCAAGTATAAGCAAAGCTAAGGCAGATGATATGAAAATTTTCTTCATTCGAAATAAATTTGTTCCGATAGTTTTACATCATCGGAGAAAGCTCAAAAATACAAAATAATAGAAATTAAAATTTCATAAAATTTTATTAATTTAAACATAATATGTAGATTTGTAAATATGATAACAATTGTTGCTGCAATAGGCCGTAATAATGCCTTGGGAAAAGATAACCAGCTGCTGTGGCGTCTTCCAAAAGATCTCAGACATTTCAAAGAACTCACCGAAAATCATCCTGTGGTAATGGGCCGTAAAACTTATGAAAGCATCGGTAAAGCGTTGCCAAACCGTACTAATATTGTTGTCAGCAGAAAATCTGGCTGGTTTGAGGAAGGGATTTTGATAGTCTCCACATTGAAAGAAGCACTCAAATTTGCAAAGAAAATTAATGAAAATATTTTTATAATCGGTGGCGGCGAGATTTATAAACAAACGATGGATCAGGCAGATCGTTTGGAAATTACTTTAGTGGATGCGAATCCAGATGCAGATACTTTTTTTCCGGCAATCGATCCTAAAATCTGGCAGAAAATAGATGAAGAATGTTTTGAGAAAGACGAAAAGAATGAATATAGTTTTTGTTTCCAAACATTCGAGAGATTAATAAAGTCCTAGTTTAAAATTGGATGTCAGCTCATCCATCATCCATCAACCATCCATCAACCATTACCAATTAAATGGATTATCCAAGCAAAGTTTTGTCGAAAGCCGTGGAAGAAATTGCAGGTTTGCCGGGAATCGGAAAAAAGTCTGCGTTGCGACTTGCGTTGCATCTTCTTCGTCAGCCTTCATCTCAGGGTATTGCTTTGGGTAGTGCGATTCAGGATTTGGTTACAGACATCAGGTATTGTAAAGAATGTCATAATTTTTCTGATTCCGAGATCTGTGATATTTGTAGTGATGAGAAAAGAAATGATGATTTGCTTTGCATTGTAGAAGATGTGCGGGACGTGATGGCAATAGAAAATACCGGTAAGTATAGAGGTAAATATCTGGTTCTGGGCGGTAAAATTTCGCCAATGGAAGGTATCGGACCTAGTCAATTGCGCATTGGAAGTATCGAAAAAAAGCTGAAGGAAGGTGTTGTAAAAGAACTCATATTTGCACTAAGCGCAACAATGGAAGGCGATACTACCGCTTATTATATCTACAAAAAATTCAAAACACAGCAGATTTTATTTTCCAGCATTGCACGGGGAATTGCTGTTGGAGATGAATTGGAATATGCAGATGAGATTTCTCTAGGAAGATCTATTACCAATAGAACGGTTTATAACGAGGCGACGTCATGAAACTTAGTGTGATTATTGTTCATTATCAGGTAAAAGATTTGCTTAGAAACTGCATACTTTCCATCAAGAAGTATTTTCACGGTTTTGAGTATGAAATTATCGTCGCGGACAATAATTCGCCCAATCCGGAATGGAAATTATTAATTTCAGAATTTCCAGATGTCCGTTTTTTGTCATTGGAAGAGAATCTTGGTTTTTCGAAGGCCAATAATCTGGCGGCGACGCACGCAAAAGGTGAATATGTTTATATCCTGAATCCCGACACGGAAATAGAGGGCGATTATTTTAAGGAAATTCTAGATTTTGCGGATAGCCAGTTGGAATTTGGTGCATTGGGATTAAGAATGCATAATGCTAAAGGCGAGTTTTTGCCGGAGAGCAAAAGGTCTGTTCCGGCGCTAATCAATTCATTTGAGAAACTTTTTACACCATTCAACAGGAGTTCTAAAAGCTACTACAGAAATGATGTCGGCGAGTTTGAGATCGCTGAGGTAGATATTATGACAGGCGCCAATCTTCTGGTGAAGAAATCTGTTTATGCGCAAGTTGGCGGGTTTAATGAGCAGTATTTTATGTACGGCGAAGATATTGATCTTTGCTATACAATCAGACGATCGGGCTTCAGAAATTTCTATTACGGCAAGTATTCAATCCTTCATTACAAAGGCGAAAGCACGGTGAAAGATGAAGTCTATCTGGGACGTTTTTATGACGCAATGGCTATTTTCATTAGAAAATATTACAAAAAACAAAAGCCTTTACAGTATGTGCTCATGAAATTTGGGCTTACGATAAAACATGATTCTGATTTAAAAAAACTTACTCGTCCTTCTCCAGAGGAAAAGTAGCTTCTTCTGCAAATCTCCTTAGAGCATTCATTTCATCTTTTGCTTTAAATTGTCCAAATCGTGCGGCAGCATAAGTTAATCCAATAAGCACAAGAATTAAAAAAGAACACGGTAATGCCCAGGGGTAGTTATGGGTGTTGATCTGCTTTTCTACATAATAGAGTGTGAAAAAAACCATCCAGCCTATTGTAAACAAAAAATATAAAAACATAAAAAAAGTCCACACAGCTGAAGTGGGACCATAGATTCCCCGTATTGCCGTGAGGTTATCATATTTTTCTATACGAAGAGCTAGGTTCGGTTTCCAGTAATTATTTTCATTGGTTTTCACGAAAATTGTTGCTACTTCACGGTTGATATTGCCAAAGAATTCATCCTTATGACTGTCGAGATAGGCTCTCAGGTTTTTCTCGCAGTCTTCGGGAGAAAGATCAGTGTACATTTTAAACCGAGGTCTGTTTCTTATGTGATTCAGAGTTTCTTTCATGGTTTTTTTTTTTTTTTTTTTGTGGTTTTTTTTTTTTTTTTTTTTTTTTTTTTTTGGTTAAATTTAAATTTATTCTTCGATGTAAGGAATGGGATCTTCCAGAAACAAATCTATTTTTCTGCGAATCTCATTGCGTTTTATTTCTACACTCACCGTTTTGCGTTCATCGGTTTTTAGAATTTGATGAATTTTGTATAATGTGAGTTCATTAGCTTTTTTGCCATCTATATTTGTGATTTCATCCCCTTTTATAATCCCCGACTTCTGTGCAGGAGAATCTTTCCTTGTTCCCGCAACTTTGAAAACGGGTTTCAGGCTGAATTTATATTGAAATTTATCCGGACTGTTATCTATCACATTTATTTCATTACCTGCAGAGTTTCTTTTTGAGGTTTCCACTTTTACCTGTTCTTTTTCCCAAACCAGTCCGTCTTGTTTGATTTCCAGTCCGCTTCCGTCAATCAGGAATGGGTCGTTCAAGTGTTTGTTGGGGCGAAAATGAACCTTGTTTTCAGGATAATTAAACACCAAGGTAAACCTTCTCAACACTTCCGAACCGATGGATCCTTTTCTGTCTTTGACGATTTTCAGATGCTGGATAGAATATTCATCAGGCATTGATGCGATGGGCTTACTCATCCGGAATTTCCCTATAGATAAGGAGTTGATGCGGCTTCGTTTTCCGAAAATATCGCCGCTGAAACCGCGACCAAGAAAATCATCAACATTAGGACGATTGTAAATGAAATCCTTGATCAAAGTCGGGAAAAGCCATACCGAATCTGTATTTCCAAGATCTAGCAGCAGCTTGGAACGCTGTTTATCATGCTTCATCTCTACATCTGCATACATATAAGGTTTATTCATCTCTACGCTGATAGGAAATTCTGAAAATTTTAGGATCTTTTTCGGCAATTCTGAGCTGTCTTTGTAAACTGTAATGGTTTTATTGATGTAATTGATTTCCAGAGGATGGTTTTTAAAGAAATGGTAACCAATAATGCCGTTTACAGGAATACCAATATCTTGTGAAACGTTGAAGTCCTCGTCTAGTACGATGAATACAGCGTGAGATCTGTCTACAAAATTTTTACCAATTCTTATTTCATTGTTGATGGATTTTAGAGCATCTACACTTACCGTTTCTCCTAATCCACGAAAAGTAATCTTCTCAACATTTCTAAAATCTACATTCTTGTCTTCCAAGCTAAAAAGTAAGGTTTCCGATATTCCAGAATCCAACATAAAATTAAGTTCCACACCATTTATGATCATCGGGACGAAAATAAGGTTGTTAATGAGCTTGAATTTTATACTGGCTTTATCAGCGTTTTCAAGCATAAAGCCTTGTTGTCCAGATTTTAAGCCACTTATAAGTAATAATATAAATAGATGGATTTTCATAAAATAAAGTTACAAATTTTTGCAAATGGTAGAATAAAAATTAATTTTCTCATTTAATTAATCTATATGTATATCATTATTTGTTTGGATTAATAATATTTTATTGGAATGTTTTTTGATAAGTTTTTATTTTATTTTAATAATTATTGATATATGTTTAATTTAATATGAATTCAAGATGAAGAACTTATTACTTAGCCTCAGAACAAATGATTTAGACGAAGTGGTTTTCGCTAATAGAAATAAATCTTACGGTGCTTATGCCCTTAGAAATGATTATTCCAATCAATTGACCAAAGCATTATTTATTGGAATAGCATTTTTTGCTTCTGTGTCCGCTGTTCCACTAGTGATGAACGCTTTTAAAAGTGAAGTTGTGTTACCAAAAGATGATTTCTCCGGAAGAGAGATTCTTGTCATTAACGACACTGAAACTCCGAAGCCGAAGCCAGACAATACTACTCCGGCAAGGGTAAAGACCGTTGCCAATCCTGAAGTAACTCCAGTCCGCGAGATTAGAAAAAATAAAACATTGCCAACCAAAAAAGATTTTGAAGGTGCAGCAATCGGTACAGAAACGAAACCTGGCCCCGAAACAACAATTTCTGTTGCGCCACCAATCTCTGTTGGTCCGCCGTCAGCTACAGATCATCAGCCAGTTTCCCCTCCTGCTCAAGTAGAAGACCCAAATGTTATCATTGATGGGGCAAAAGCTNNGATTTCAAAGGAGGAATCAATGCTTTTCGTCAGAAAGTTGCACAGAGTTTTGATACTTCATCTATAGATCAGTCTGGGATGGTTTCTGCAACCATCACTTTCGTGGTGGAAAAAGACGGAAGCATTTCTAATATTAAAATTACCGGCGCTAATGCAGATTTTAATCAGGAAGCGGAAAGAACAGTAAAGTCTATTAAAACAAAATGGACGCCTGCTCAGTTGAAAGGAAAAGCTGTTCGCTCGTCATTCAGAATGCCAATTTCTATGAGAATAGAGTAGTTTGATTAACAGACTTCTAGTCTATTAAACGTTAACTTCATATAATTATCCACATTTCAATCTGAAATGTGGATAATTTTTTTAGAGACCAAGTCATTAATTAACAATACTTTAACTGAGATGCTGCTTTTTCAAAATATTCTAAGTGCTAAAAAATTGTATTTTTGAAGATTAAATTAATGTTTATGGCAAAAATTATAGGTGTTGCAAACCAAAAAGGTGGTGTTGGTAAAACAACGACTGCTGTTAACCTGGCATCTGCACTTGGTGTATTGGAAAAAAGAGTTCTTCTTATAGATGCAGATCCACAGGCTAATGCAACGTCCGGACTTGGTGTGGAAGAAGTTAATTTTTCCACATATAATTTACTGGAACATAGTGCGGAAGTTATAAAATGCATCTTGCCTACCAGTTCGCCTAATGTTGATATCATACCATCTCATATAGATCTTGTGGCTGCGGAAATAGAATTGGTGGACAGGGAAAACAGAGAATACATGCTTCGCGAAGCTCTGAAGTCTGTTCGAGATCACTATGACTATATTATTATAGATTGTGCACCTAGTTTAGGTTTGATTACGATCAATGCGCTGACAGCCGCAGATTCTGTTATCATTCCTATTCAGTGTGAGTATTTTGCATTGGAAGGTTTGGGAAAATTACTTAATACAATTAAAAATGTTCAGAAAATCCATAATCAGGATCTGGATATCGAAGGACTTTTGCTTACAATGTATGATAGCCGACTCAGATTATCAAATCAGGTGGTAGAAGAAGTTAATTCTCATTTCCCGGAGATGGTTTTTGAAACCATTATCAGCCGCAATGTTCGCTTGAGTGAAGCGCCCAGTTTCGGAGAAAGTATCCTGAGCTATGATGCAGAAAGTAAAGGTGCAATACAATATATTCAGCTGGCGGAAGAAGTCTTGCTGAAAAATGAAAGATTAGTTAAAAATTAATAAGCAGGACGTCTGAAGACGGAAGATGAAAGTTTTCTTAAAACCCATCATCCGACATCCATCATCCAACTTAACAATATGAAAGACAAAAAAAGAGCAATGGGGCGTGGTTTGGGAGCAATCCTGAATGCCGAAAGCAAAACTAATATCAACACAGCTTCAGACGAAGGTGCAAAAAACCTAGTAGGAAATATTGTTGAAGTCCCGATTGAAGATATTTACGCCAATCCCAATCAGCCAAGAACTTATTTTGATGAAAAAGCCCTCAATGATTTGGCCGAATCTATTAAGAGCCTTGGAATCATCCAGCCGGTTACATTAAGAAAAGATGGCGAAAAGTTCGAGATTATTTCCGGGGAAAGACGTTTCAGGGCCTCCAAAATTGCAGGCTTAAGTTCGATTCCTGCGTATATTCGTTTAGTTAATGACCAGGAATTGCTGGAAATGGCTTTGGTAGAAAATATCCAAAGAGAAGACCTAGATCCGATAGAAGTGGCACTTACATACCAAAGACTTTTGGATGAGGTGGGGATGACTCAGGAAAATCTAAGTCAGCGTGTCGGGAAAGAGAGAAGCACAATTACAAATAGTGTCAGGCTTCTGAAATTGTCTCCGGACATCCAAAACGGAATCCGAAGCGGGCAGATTTCTGCCGGCCACGGTAGAGCCATTATGAGCCTTGATACAGACGAAAAGCGAAAAGACCTTTTTAGCAGGATCATAAAAGACCAGCTCAACGTAAGACAGGCAGAGCAACTTGCATCTCAACTTAAAAATTCTGCGGATAAGGAGAAAGTTGTAAAGCAGTCTATTATTCCAAATCACGTAAAAAAAGCGCAGCAGAACCTTTCCAATATTCTGAATGTGAATGTCGAGATTAAAACTTCGGCTAACGGAAAAAAGGGAAAGATTGTATTGGATTTTAAAAACGAAGAAGAGCTGGAAAGCATTCTTGCTCATATACAATAAATGAAAAAGTTACTTTCGGTTTTATTAGTACTTTCGTTCAGCCTGTTTTTTTCTCAGGTGAACCCAAACGACACAATTCGTGTGGAGAATCTTCCGAAAGATAGTATTCCGGCTGCCAAACCACGTACAGAACCAGAGATTATAGGGAACATTGCCAATAGCAATGCACCTGCAAAAATTCAAAAATTCAGCCCCACTAAGGCTGGTCTATATTCTGCGGTTTTGCCAGGATTAGGACAGTTTTATAATAATAAATATTGGAAGATCCCCATTGTTTGGGGTGCTGTTGGAACAGGAGTTGGAATAGCAATCTGGAATGATAAGAACTACAGACGCTATCGCAATGCATTTGTGGCAGAACTGAACGGACTTCCACACGAGTTTTCCGGGATTAGAGGTGTAGATAAAGTTGTTTTAGGAAATGCACAGGACAGATTCAAAAGACAACGCGATTACGCTATCGGGATTGCAGGACTTATTTATATACTTAATATTGTAGATGCTGTTGTAGACGCTCATCTTTATGAAGGTAGAAAAGATCCTGATTTGGCGCTTACGCCAGCGGTAATCAATGACAGGTTCAGTAACTTTGAAAGTAAGGCTGGACTGGCACTTACTTTTAAATTTTAAATTAAATCGATATTCAAATAAATAATGAAAATAGCACTTGTTGGTTACGGAAAGATGGGAAAGATCATTGATGAAATCTCCCAAAACCGCAGACATGAAGTGGTGGCAAGATTAAAGGAAACGCCAACCAAAGAATCATTAAATGATGCGGATGTGGTAATAGAATTTTCCAATCCCGAAGCTGCTTTTGAAAATATAAAAGTATGCCTGGAAAACAAAATTCCTGTGATATGTGGTACAACCGGGTGGTTGGATAAAAAAGCTGAAATAGAAAGAATAGCAGTCGAACAAAACAGCGCATTTTTGTACGGATCCAATTTCAGTTTGGGAGTTAATCTGTTTTTTGCGCTTAACGAAAAACTGGCAAAATTGATGAATAACGTTGATGAATATCAATGTCAATTAGAAGAAATCCATCATATTCACAAAAAAGATGCACCAAGCGGAACGGCGATTACCATTGCAGAAGGTATTATCGAAAATTCTAAATACGAAGCCTGGAAACTGGGTGAAACCAAGGATAAAGAATTAGGGATTTTTGCCATCAGGGAAGATGAAGTTCCTGGGACGCACAGTGTTTTCTATAGATCTGAAGTAGATGAAATAGAAATCAAACATACCGCCTTCAATAGGAATGGATTTGCGCTGGGAGCGGTCATCGCTGCGGAATGGATTGTAGGAAAGCAAGGTGTATTTTCTATTAAAGATGTTTTGGGATTGTAAAAAACTGTAACAAAAGCATCGCATAAAAAACTAATTAATAAACAATCAGCAAAAGGCAAAGAGCCCATTGCAAAAGCCAATCTATGGATTACATTATTACTTATAGCATTTATGTCCTCATCATTAGTGTTTTGATGGGACTTACCACTTGGAAGTTGTTTAAAAAAATGGGTTACAACCCGCTTTTTTCATTTATTCCTTTCTACAATTATTTCATCATTCTGAAAGAGACCAACCATCCGAAATGGTGGTCAGTTTTGTCTTATCTTCCGATAGTAGGACCCATTATGATGTCGGCTTTTCATATTTTCCTGATGCGAAAATTTGGAAAAAGAGGTTTTGTCAATGGATTATTGACTGTATTGCTTCCGTTTATTTTTATGGCAACTGTCAATTACGGTAAAGATCCGGAAATCGAAACGGAAGAAGAGGAGGAAGAAGGCAAGAAAAAAGAAACTTTTCTGGGTTCCGTGACTTTTGCAGTTGTTTTTGCAACCGTTATTCACGCCTTCATCACACAGCCATTCGGGATTCCGACGGGTTCTATGGAAAGAACATTGTTGGTAGGTGATTTCCTTTTTGTGAACAAATGGGCGTATGGTTACAGAATGCCAATGAGACCTGTGGCTTTGCCATTCTTACAAGGAACCATTTTCGATACAGGTCAGAAAGGTAATCCTAAAGACGATCCAAAATCTTATGTAGAAGCGGTAAAATTACCTTATCTAAGGTTACCGGGTTATGATGAAATCAAAAGATATGACATCGTGGTGTTCAATTATCCGCAGGATTCTGTTCATACAGCGATTGATAGGAGAGATCCTTATGTAAAAAGATGTGTTGGGATTCCTGGCGATGTTCTGGAGTTCCGTGCAGGAAGATTATTTGTAAACAACCAGCCTGAGAAAATCCTTGGCGATGAAGAACAACAGCACGGATACATAGTAACGACCAGCGCACAGCTGGATATTCCGCAGCTTTATAAAGCTTATGGATTTCTGCCAGTTCAGGAAACCCAATCCAATTCAGGTTTTATCTATATATTCCAAGGTCTTACAGATGCCATTGCAAAAGATATCAAAGGACTTCCGGAAGTGACAGAAGTAAAAGAAATGGTTGAAGAGAAGGGTGAAGGCGCTTTAAGATTCAAACTCAACGCAGATAAAACAGCCTACACTAAAAATATTGATACCACCCAGTCCATTTATCCCATCAACAAACCTTGGAATCAGGATTGGTACGGGCCGCTTAGAATCCCGAAAAAAGGAGATGTTGTGAAATTGGATCAGGAATCTTTGCCAACTTATCAATGGATCATTTCCGAGTACGAGCATAATAAACTGGAAAACAAAAACGGAAAAATCTATATCAACGGTCAGGAAACCAACCAATATACCATCAAACAAAATTATTATATGATGATTGGGGACAACCGTGATGCGTCTTTGGATGCCAGGTTTTTCGGTGTGGTTCCGGAAGAAAATATTGTCGGAAGACCGATGTTTACTTGGATGAGTTTGCAAGGCGCTTTCAAAGATGCCAATTCTTCTTACCAGGCACCATTCAAAGTACGTTGGGACAGAATGTTCAAAGCAACCAATACCGGCGAGAAAAATAAAACTTCCTATTGGTGGATCGCTGCCGGAATCCTCATTCTCTTCTTCGGATGGGATTATTTTGTCAAATTCTTCAAAAAGAAAGAAGACGAATAAAATTTTTAGGAGCTCAATCCCGCTATCCACTATATCTTTTTTGTTTTTTCACAAAGTTTGTTATTCCAAATATAGTGAGCACAAAAAAAACAAAAAAGGATGCCGCTTCTATGGTAAGTTTGCACTAGGAT
>DLND01000013.1 GCA_002476905.1 Flavobacteriales bacterium UBA7519 | reverse complement strand
CGGATAGCCCGACCCGAGCTGAGGGAAAAGCTTGGCGAGGGAATTGCCCAAATAATTTCATAAAAAAACCTCATCTGGAAAGACAAGGTTTGTAATTTATTTGATGCTTTTGGAAAGTTCCAGCATTGCTTCGATTGGTTTCAGTGCCTTAAGGCGAACTTCTTCATCCATAGTGATTTCCGGAAGTTCGTACTTCATACACAGATAGAGTTTTTCCAGCGTGTTTCTCTTCATAAAAAAACATTCTGAGCAGTTGCAGCTCTCGTCGAAAACCAAAGCCGGAATCAAGGATTTGTGTGGCGCACGTTTTTTCATCTCGTGAAGAATGCCTTCTTCTGTTGCGATGATAAACTCTTGACAATCATCTTGTTCCACATAATTCAGAAGTGCTGACGTTGAGCCGATGAAATGTGCCAATTCCAAAACTGGAGATTCGCTTTCCGGGTGAGCGATTAGTTTTGCATTAGGATGGTCAGCCAACTGTTTTGCGATGCGTTCCATAGAAAACGCCTCGTGAACGATACAGCTTCCGTCCCAAAGAATCATATCTCGACCTGTTTTTTTGCTAAGATATCTTCCTAAGTTTTTATCCGGAGCAAAAATAATTGGTCGGTCTTTTGGCAAAGCTTCGATGATTTGCTCTGCGTTGGAACTTGTTACGATAATATCAGAAGCTGCTTTGGTTTCTGCATTACAATTGATGTAAGTTGCAACCAATGCATTTGGATGTTGCTCACGCATTTTGTTAAGACCTTCCGCCGAACAACCGTCAGCCAAAGAACAACCGGCCAAAGTATCTGGAAGAACCACTTTTTTTGTTGGATTAAGGATTTTCGCCGCTTCTGCCATAAAGTGAACACCACAAAAGGCAATCATATCCGCATCGGTTTCCTTCGCCTGTCTTGCCAACTGCAAAGAATCACCTAGAAAATCAGCGATATCCTGAATTGGGCCTGGCTGATAATAATGTGCTAAAATAACCGCATTTTTTTCCTTTTTAAGGTCAAGAATCGCCTTCACAAGGTCGTCGCCTGTTGGAATCGCAAACTCCTTCAGATCAAGAAAACCCTTTACAGGCATATTATTTATTGCAGTTTCTAATGTATTTTCCATTACGTGTTTTTCAGATTTTATTCGTTGATAAAGTTATTGATTATTTTCTCGACTTCGGCTTTTGCAGTATCCAAATCTGTATTCACAATAATTTTATCGAAGTGTTTTTGATAAGTCATTTCCTCACCTGCTTTTTCCACTCTGGTTTTGATGGTTTCTGCGCAGTCGGTATTTCTTTTTATCAATCTCTGTTCCAACTCGGCGATGCTTGGAGGCATCACAAAAATCGACAACGCTTTGTCTCCGAAAATCTCTTTCAATCGGATTCCACCTTTTACATCCACATCAAAAATCACAACTTTTCCTTCTTGCCAAATTCTTTCGACTTCGGATTTCAGAGTTCCATAATATTTGTCGGTGTAAACTTCTTCGAACTCAACAAAACCATCTTCAGATATTTTCGTTCTGAATTCTTCCGGTGTTAAGAAATAATAATCTTTTGCGTGCTCTTCTTCGCCTCGTGGTTGTCTTGTGGTCGCAGAAATTGAAAAACTAAGTTGAGGAATCACAGACAATCCGTGTTTTACTAATGTTGTTTTTCCACTTCCGGATGGTGCGGAGAATATGATAACTTTACCCATAATTGATAGTAGATAATTGATAATTGATAAATAATTCTCTTCTTTATCAATTATCATTCATCATTTATAATACATTCAACGTTTGTTCTTTAATCTTTTCCAAATCATCCTTCATCTCCACCACCAATTTCTGAATCTCAGAATGATTGGCTTTTGAACCCAAAGTATTGATTTCTCTTCCCATTTCCTGAGCAATAAAACCTAATTTTTTTCCGTTGAAATCTTCGTTTTTCATCACTTCAAGATAATATTTGATGTGCTGGAAAAGACGAACTTTTTCTTCTGAAATATCCAGTTTTTCAACAAAATAAACCATCTCCTGATAATATCTCGTTTCATCTACATTCTCAAAATTCTTAAGCGCAGAAAGATAACGGTCTTTGATTGGCTGGATTCTTTCTTCCTCGTATTGAGCAACCTCGCTTAGGTTATATTCGATGTTTTGAACAATTTTCTCAATTTCTTCAGCCAGTTGATTGCCTTCTGTTTGACGGAATTCTATAAATCTATCAACAGATTCTTGAACAACTTCCAAAAGTGCTTTCCACTCATCGTCTTCTAATTCTGAACTTTTGGTGGATAAAACATCCGGCATTCTCACTGCCATCTTTAGATATTCAAATTCCGGGGCGTCAGAAGCAACTGATCTCAATTGCTCGATATAATTCTTGACAATATCTTGATTGATTGTTACCTCATTACTGTCTTCCAGACTTTCGCAGCTGATGTAACAATCTACTTTTCCTCTTAGGATTTTATCGTTAAGCAATTTACGGATGTCAAATTCTTTTTCCTTGTATCTGAGTGGAACTTTGACATTGAGATCGAAATTCTTGCTGTTTAAGGATTTGATATCCACCGTGATTTTTTTTCCCTTGTAAACAGTTTCGGCACGTCCAAAACCTGTCATTGATAATATCATAGGATTCTATATAAGAGTGCAAAGATAAGGTTTTCAAATAATCATTGGAAAGTTTAAATTTTTAACATACTCAATAATCAATTACTTGGTATTAAAAACTTAAAAAGCGTATTTTTGCCTCCTATGAAAAGATGGTATCTCTACCCTTTTTCCTTAGGTTATCATTTGGGAACTTCTATTAGAAACCGAATGTATGATTGGGGAATTTTTTCTTCTACGAAATTCAGAACACCAATAATTGGTGTCGGAAACCTGTCGGTTGGAGGCAGCGGAAAATCGCCGATGGTAATGTATTTGGCCGATTATTTATCCAAATTCTACAGAACAGGTGTACTATCACGTGGTTACGGAAGAATCACAAAAGGCTACAACATTGTAAACTACGACAGCAATTATAAACTGGTTGGAGATGAACCGATGCAATTGTTTGAACGTTTTCGTAATCGTTTCGTCATTGGCGTTTGTGAAGACCGTGTTTACGGCGCAAAAAAAATCATAGAAGATATGGATCTTGACGTTCTTCTTCTGGATGACAGCTTTCAGCATCGTGCGATAAAGCCGGGGATGAATCTTCTTTTGACAGATTATAATGATCCTTATTTCAAAGATTTCATTTTACCAGCTGGTGATCTTCGTGAAAGCAGACACGGAATGAGTCGTGCGAATGTAATAATGGTCACAAAATGTCCGGATGATTTGACTGAAGAGAAAAAGCAATATTACATTTCCAGAATCAGACCTCAACATTATCAAAAAGTATTTTTTTCATCCATTTCTTACGATGAAAATATTCTTGGAATTGATAAAATGATGCCAGTGAAAAATCTGGACTATTATGATGTTTTGTTAATTACCGGAATTGCAAATCCTTCTCAGCTCCTGAAAGAAATTTCGAAGTACAACAAAAAAATCAAGCATCTGCAATACAAAGACCATCATAATTTTACGGATGAAGACATCAAAAAGATTACGGCTGAGTATAAAAAATTGGGTGAATATAAAGTCATTCTAACAACTGAGAAAGATTATGTCCGCCTGAAAACATTTGATTATCTCCGGAATAAAATCTATTATTGGCCCATCAATGTGGAGATAGATAAACCGGAAGAGTTCAACAATATCATTCAAAACTATGTTAGAAAAATTTAAAGAAACAGCAGAATTCATCAAAAACATTATCGGAGAAACTCCTGATTTTGCAATAGTTTTGGGTTCTGGTCTTGGAAAACTTCAGCACGAGGTGGAGGCGATCCATACTTTAGATTACAAAGACATCCCCAACTTTCCCCAAACTACGGTTGTTGGTCACGGCGGAAAATTGATTTACGGAATTCTTGAAGGCAAAAAAGTTTTGATGATGAGCGGCAGATTTCATTATTATGAAGGTCATTCTATGGAAACTGTGACTTTTCCTTTCCGCGTTTTTCATTTGTTAGGAATCAAGAATTTGATTTTGTCTAATGCTTGTGGAGGCGTAAATCCAAACTTCAAAGTAGCAGACATTTTGGTATTGACAGACCATATCAATATGATGCCGGAACATCCGTTGAGAGGTAAAAACATTGATGAATTAGGCCCTCGTTTTGTTGATATGAGTGAGCCTTACAATAGAAAAATGATTGAATTGGCTAAAAACATTGCCGTTCAAGAAAAAATAGATTTAAAAGAAGGTGTCTATGTCGCATTATCAGGTCCAACTTTTGAAACACCTGCAGAATATGGAATGGTGAGAGCCATTGGTGGAGATGCTGTCGGGATGAGTACAGTTCCAGAAGTGATTGTTGCAAAACATCAGGGGATGGATTGTTTTTGTCTTTCCATTATTACAGATTTAGGCGGACCGGATATTTCCTTTGCTGTTTCTCACGAAGAAGTGTTGGAGGCAGCCAACAAAGCAATGCCGAATGTCATTAAGATTGTAAAGGGATTAGTAAGGAATTACTAATTATTATTCAATTTATAAATCATCGAGACAGCTTTTTTCGCTGTCTTTTTTATGTCACTTAACATAATAATGACTAATTTCGTTATTCAAAAATTTAAAAAAATGAAGAGGATATTAGTTTATAGCTTATTATTTATTTTCCATTTGGGCTTTTCTCAAGAAGTTCCAAAAGTTTTGAAAACCAAATTTTCCAAAGAAGCACTTGCCCAAAAAGTACAGGATGAAAATGGAAAAGAAACTTCCATCAAAGATATTTTGAATCGACACAAAGGGAAAGTTGTGGTTCTGGATTTCTGGGCTGGCTGGTGTAGAGATTGTTTAAAAGCATTTCCAAAAGCCAAAGAATTAGAAGCCAACAACCCGAATATTGATTTTGTTTTCCTTTCGCTGGAACGCTCAAAAGAAGATTTTGATAAAAGTTTGGAACGCTTTGAGATGAAGGATAAAGAAAACTATTGGTTTTCAACCGGCTGGAAAAACGATTTCAACAATTATATTGACCTCAACTGGATTCCGAGATATATTGTGGTTGACCAAAAATCTGGCATTGCAAAATATTACGCCATTTCTCCTGAAGACCCAGAAATCCAATCAACAATCGATAAACTTACAAAGTAACAATATGACAATCCCGAAAATTTTCGGGATTTTTTTTGCCTAAATTTGTAGTAACCACAAAAGAAACAAAAGCTTTTTATCCTTTTAGAGCTTGTGTAAATTTGTATCAGAAAAGATTTTACAACCACATAGACACATAGTTTTTGTAAAAATAAGAGAAAAAAAATAGTAAATATTTTACTCCTATTTTTCTTTTTTGCACTTAATCTTGTGTTTTCTATGTGACTAAGTGGTTTTGATTAATTTTTAAACAGGCTCTTACTTTTTAAAATATAATTGCATTTAGTCTTTTGTGGTAAAAAAATCGAACATCAAATGCAATCGCAACGCAAAATAATTCACGTAGATATGGACGCCTTTTATGCTTCCGTGGAGCAACTCGATAATCCGGGTTTGCGTGGAAAAGCGATTGCTGTTGGTGGCGGACATCGCGGTGTGGTTGCAGCAGCAAGCTACGAGGCAAGGAAATTTGGCGTTCGTTCTGCAATGCCGAGCAAAACCGCCAAAGAAAAATGTCCGCATCTTATTTTTGTTCCTCCAAGATTTGCTAGATACAAAGAAATATCCAACAAAATCAGAAACATTTTTCACGAATATACCGACCTAGTAGAACCTCTTTCTCTGGACGAAGCGTATCTGGATGTCACGGAAAATAAAAAAGGAATCGAGTTCGCTAATGATATCGCCAAAGAAATCCGAAAACGAATATTTGAAGAAACAGGCCTGACCGCTTCTGCCGGAATTTCCGTGAATAAATTTCTAGCAAAAGTCGCTTCTGACATCAATAAACCAAACGGGCAGAAAACAATCCATCCCACAAAAATTGATGTGTTTCTGGAAAATCTTCCGATTGAGAAATTCTACGGTGTTGGGAAAGTAACAGCAAATCGAATGCATACGCTTCACATTTTTAAAGGTTCAGATTTGAAAGCGAAATCTCTGGATGAATTGGAAAAGCTTTTCGGAAAATCCGGAAGGTATTATTACAATGTCGTTCGCGGAATTCATAATGGCGAAGTAAAACCCAACCGAATCCAGAAAAGTGTGGCGGTCGAAAGAACCTTTTGGGATGACATTAATGAAGATGAGGAAATCGAGCAAAAACTAAAATCCCTAAGTCTGGAACTAGAAGAACGTTTGAATAAAAGAGAAATCAAAGGTAAAACCTTAACTCTTAAAATTAAATACAAAGATTTCTCTCTCTTCACAAGAAGTAAAACTCAGGATTTCTATTTTGAAGATGCTGAGAAATTCTACAACACAGCCCGGAAGCTTTGGGATCTGAGACCTTTTGACAAAGCCATTCGCTTGCTTGGTCTGTCGCTTTCCAATCTCAATACCGAAGATAAAAAACAGGTTTCCGTGCAGTTAAAAATTCCTTTTCAGGAGCTTGAAGACTAGTCCTTTCATGTGGTTTTAATTAGGGCAATAAAGAATTCATTTTCAGGCAAAAAGTACGCCCTGATATTAATTCAGAAATATGAGAATGCCTTGGCTTGATATTTTCATAGCTGGAAATATCAAATCGAATCAAATAAACTAAACATTACAATCTCATGAACGGAACTATGATACAATTTTTCCATTGGTACACCGATGGAGATTCTTTTCTTTGGAACCATGTAAAGGAGTCTGCAGATTACTTATCCGGCTTAGGCATCACATCCGTTTGGCTGCCCCCTGCCTACAAAAGTACAAGTGCCGGTTTTTCCGTCGGGTATGATCCTTATGATTTATTTGACTTGGGAGAGTTTGACCAGAAAGGCGGTATTGTCACAAAATATGGTTCGAAGCAACAATATATAGAAGCGATACAAGCTCTGAAGAGCAAAAACATCCAGGTAATTGCAGATGTGGTTCTCAATCATAAAGCCGGTGGCGACGAGTTGGAGAAATTCCGTGTGGTAAAAGTAGACGAAAATGACCGTGAAAAAGTAATTTCCGATGTTTTCGAAATTGAATCTTATACAAAGTTTACATTTCCAGGCAGAGGAGAAACCTATT
>DLND01000007.1:34431-35030 GCA_002476905.1 Flavobacteriales bacterium UBA7519 | reverse complement strand
AGAGTCCGTGAATTACTGGTTTTACGATGTTATTCCCTGTTTTCAGTCCGCTCACACCAGAAATATTCTTTAGTAAATTGCCCAAATTTTCTGTTGAATTCCTTTCAATTGTGGTATGATCCAGTGTTTTTATGACAAGCGTACCATTATTTTTATGATTACCGTGAAGTGTTACAGACTCGATCTCGTTTACATGATGTTCCAAGTTGATGGAAAGATGTAAATTTTTATTAACTTCTATGGCTTCCGAAAAACTCGCGCAATCCGGATGCGATGCCAGCAAAGTATAACTACCCTCAGGAATTTGTCTGATTCTGAACTTTCCGGACGGATCTGTTTTGGCAGAATATGTTCCGATGGTCACCGTAACATTTTGCAGCAAGGTCTTGTCATGATAATCTAGAACAGTTCCTTCTACAGTATATTTCTGAGAAGATACCAATGCCAGCCCACAGAAGACTAACATCAGACTAATAATGTTTTTCATTTTTTATAAAATGTATGAGGATAAGCACAGCCGCACTTATCGAATTATAAAATTAATCATTGACGAATCTGGAACGGTGAATTGTTCGCAGCCCGGCTTGAGTGGAGCTCTT
>DLND01000007.1:22834-34374 GCA_002476905.1 Flavobacteriales bacterium UBA7519 | reverse complement strand
CCCGGCTTGAGTGGAGCTCTTTTTCTGTTATTGCGATCGGACTAATTTTCTACAGATTTGAAGCTGTATTCGCAATGACAGAAAAAAGCGGGAACGGAAGACGGATAAAGCTGCCCAAATAAGACTTATGCTAATAGGAAATAGATGGGATTGTTCCAAAAAAAGATTCTCAACTGGTTACTGAGAAAAACGAAGTCAGGAAATAGTTGGTGGCCCACGCAGCTGGAAAGTGAACTTGGTCTGAGACCATATTTTTTCCTGAACGGAAATCATCGTTCTGACTTCCTGGGTATAATTTTCGAAATGAAATATGAACTGCTCCGGAAGCAGTGAGTTGCCAGTGGCTACGAAATGACACGAAAGACAGTCGCCAGAACTTTGTTTATCCTGACCGGATTTTTTGAATTTTAGTTCGGATTTTTTGAATGATAAATCCTTGAAAATGTCCGTATTATGATTATGCAGCTCGGCAGAAAACAAAACCACAAATAAGTAGCTCACGGCAACAAAAGCCGAAAATACCGTTCTGAATATTTTGTCTTCCCTGATGAACATAGATGCAAATGTAGAAATTTTTTTATGAGATAGCAGATATTATGTTAATTTTTAACAATTATCAGTATCAGATTTATTTCTCCTGCTCAAAGTAAAGTCTGTAGAATTTTCCTTTGTCATCCTGTCCGGTTTCTATCATTTTGCGATCACCGTGGATGTAGATATGGAAATTTTTATCGAGCTTGATGATGGATTTGAAATGTCTTTGCTGTTTTTTAACCGCCTGATTATTAATAGGGAAATCTTCCGAGATCGATATCTGCATATCCTGTTCATAATCGGATTTGAAGTTGGAAAAACTTTCGATCACACTTTCGTCCTGCAACACTTCGTTCACAAAATCATCATACTTGAATTCTTCTTTTTCCTTGAAAAAATTGATAGACTTATTCAGAAAATCTGCCTGATCTGCTTTAGAAACTTCAAATTCTTCCGGTAGTTTCTGTGTGATGAAATCCTTATAAACCGTGAGCGTTTCCTGGGTGTGGAAGTACTCGTCATCGCGCTGTTTCACCTTCAGAAAATCCTCGAACCAGTAATACATATCGCCGTTTTTGTTATTATCTACCACAGAAAGGATGTAGCCGGATTCTTTGTCATTATTGTAAATCAACGCTGCTTTATCAATTTTTGACAGGCTGATTCCTTGATCTCTTTCGATATCAAACGTTTCATTCTTAGGAAAGATTTTCAGAAAAGATTCTCTTTTTTCGGTTTTGAAAATCCCGATGGAATCGATTTGTTTAGGTTCGCCATCTTCAGTTTCAATAGGCTCACCCTCAAAGTAAACGATGAACAATTCGCCAGCCTGTACTCTCGGGTTTTCTGCCGCATTGAAAAGATGTTTGGCAATATTCTCGGATTCCCACTGGAATTTGGCTTTATCCTCGAAAATCTCCGACACAGAGCTGTACACCGGATTATTAACCAAATAAGAATCACTGTAAAACTGAAATTGCTCCTCAGATTTGAAAGCGCTCATAAAATAATTACCGAGCAGTTCTTTCATGTCTTCTTCCAGCTGAAGTTCTTCCTGCGAAAGCGTAAGTGACTCACCATTGATTTTATTCCCGACTCTATGAACTGTGATTTTTGAAAACATTGATTTTGTTTTTAGGAGTGCAAAGATAATTTATTCTTTGCTTTGTTGACAATGGAAAATATAGTCAAATTTCTAAAAAACAAAAAACCCAGCCGAAGCTGGGTAAAAACTAATAACCATGAAAACTCAAATTAAACATGAGAATCGTGTATTCAAATAGCAAGAAGTTAGCCATAAAGTTTTAAAATATTATAAATAAATGTTACTGTTTTGTTAAATTTAGATATCCTAACATTGATAATTTCTTATTCATTTCAGATGCCAAAAAAAATCTCCAAGCTTTCGCGAGGAGATTTTCTATATTATAGCACTTATTAAGTCTTACTTGACTTCTTCGAAGTCTGCATCCTGAACATCTTCTGCTCCATTTGCCTGACCTTGTTGAGCGCCTGCATCCTGACCTTGTTGACCCGCTGCATACATTTCTTCTGAAGCGGCCATCCAAGCAGCGTCTAAAGCTTCAGTTTTGGTTTTTACTGACTCTAGATCTTTTGCTTCGAAAGCGGTTTTCAATTCAGCGTGAGCACTTTCAATAGCTGCTTTTTTGTCTGCAGATAATTTGTCACCAAACTCTTTCAATTGCTTTTCGGTTTGGAAAATCAATCCGTCTGCTTTATTGAATACTTCTACTTCTTCTTTTTTCTTAGCATCTGCTGAAGCATTTTCTTCCGCTTCACGCTTCATTCTTTGGATTTCTTCTTCAGAAAGTCCTGAACTTGCCTGAATTTTAATCGATTGTTCTTTTCCGGTTCCTTTATCTTTCGCGGAAACACTCAAAATACCGTTTGCGTCGATATCGAAAGTTACCTCTATTTGTGGAACGCCTCTTGGAGCCGGTGGAATGTCGGTTAAATCAAATCTTCCGATTTCTTTGTTATCGTTGAACATTGGTCTTTCTCCCTGTCCTACTCTGATGCTTACAGCCGGCTGATTGTCGCTTGCCGTAGAGAAAACCTCAGATTTTTTCGTAGGAATGGTTGTGTTAGCCTCAATTAATTTGGTGAAAACAGAACCCATTGTTTCAATACCCAATGAAAGTGGCGTAACGTCTAATAAAAGAACGTCTTTTACGTCTCCGGTTAATACACCTCCTTGGATCGCTGCACCAATCGCTACAACCTCATCCGGGTTAACGCCTTTTGAAGGTTTTTTACCGAAGAATTTTTCTACTTCTTCCTGGATGATTGGGATTCTTGTAGAACCTCCTACCAAGATTACCTCATCAATATCCGAAACTGAAAGACCAGCATCTGATAACGCTTTTTTACAAGGCTCCATTGATCTTTTTACCAAATCAGCGGATAATTGCTCGAACTTCGCTCTTGTTAAGGTTTTCACCAAGTGTTTTGGTCCTGTAGCGGTAGCAGTGATATACGGAAGGTTGATCTCTGTTTGGCTTGAAGAAGACAACTCGATTTTTGCTTTTTCCGCAGCTTCCTTCAATCTCTGTAATGCAATTGCGTCAGATTTTAGATCAACACCTTCTTCAGATTTAAATTCATCTGCCAACCAGTTGATAATTACGTCGTCAAAATCGTCACCTCCTAAATGTGTGTCACCATTTGTAGACAAAACTTCGAAAACACCATCACCCAAATCAAGGATTGAGATGTCAAAAGTTCCACCACCTAAATCGTACACTGCGATTTTTTGGTCTTTATGTCCTTTATCCAAACCGTAAGCTAAAGCAGCTGCCGTTGGTTCGTTGATAATTCTTTCAACTTTCAAACCTGCGATTTCACCAGCTTCTTTAGTAGCTTGTCTTTGTGCATCGTTGAAGTATGCAGGAACGGTGATTACCGCTCTGGTTACTTCTTGTCCCAAATAATCTTCCGCAGTTTTCTTCATTTTCTGAAGAATCATTGCAGAGATTTCTTGTGGGGTATATTCTCTGTCATTGATTTTTACTTTTACTATGTCGTTTGGTCCAGCAACTACTTTGTACGGTACTCTAGAAACTTCATTAGCAACATCTTTAAAGCGGGCACCCATAAATCTTTTGATAGAATATACGGTCTTAGTAGGATTGGTTACTGCTTGTCTTTTTGCAGGATCTCCTACTTTTATTTCGCCATCTTCGGTGAAGGCAACAATTGAAGGCGTTGTTCTTTTACCTTCAGCATTAGGAATTACAACAGGGTCTTTTCCCTCCATTACAGCAACACAAGAGTTGGTTGTACCTAAATCAATTCCAATAATTTTACTCATATTATATGTTATTTTTTTTTATTAAAAATTATTACACTTTGCATTCTTCAACATTTATACCACAGCATAAAAAGTGCCAAATTGTCATTAATAAAAAAACTCCGTACAGGACGGAGTTTCATATCAGTCAAATTTTAGTTAGTTTATTGTTTGATAAATTTCATTGACTTGATGAAGTTACCATTATCATAAGTTCTCACATAATAAGTTCCAGCTGGAAAACTTTTCACATCAATTTTATCTGTTTCATTTTTGATGTTTGATTTTTTCACCAATCTTCCATCATTACCAAAAATCTCCACCTCATTAATTTTAACTAAAGGAGAAGCGATCGAAATATAATTAACAGCAGGATTTGGAAAAACATTGATTGAGTTTGATTTTTCTACATCATCAACAGCTAAAAAAGAACAAGCATTAGAATTCAATAGACTTGCTCTTGGCCCAGCCATAGTATTTTGTGTAATGGTTTTTTGATTATTTGTGAACATTGCCATCTTGTTATCATTCACATAATCCATGTAGTTCATAAACATAGAACCATTACTAGTGGTTGTACAAGCATATTGATTGGTAGGAAAAGTTGGCGCACCATAGTAAGGCTCTTTTGTAGCAGGCGTATCTGCACAACCATCATCTCCTAATGAAGTTCCACAAGAATCTTCTTCATCGCCCCAAATATGATTTAGTCCAAAATAATGTCCAATTTCGTGCGTTGCAGTTCTTCCTTTATTATATGGAGAAACTACAGTTCCTGTAGTCCCAAAATATTTATAGCCGATAGCAAGTCCATCATCTGAACCGCCTGCATTGTCGGGAAGGTAAGCCCATCCTAGGTAGCCTGCACTAATATTACCAACCCAGATATTAAGATATTTTGTTGTATCCCACGATGGTAATCCCGAAGATTTGTAATAATTATCATCAAAATTAAACCCTGATGCAACAGATTTACGTTCAATACCTGTAGTAGCTGAGCCATCTGGTTTTTTTGTAGCTAAGCAAAATGCCAACTCCATATCGGCTGCGACACCTTGAAAGACTGTTGGAACAGCGGTACTGAAGTCTGCATTCAGTTTTCGAAAGTCATCATTTAACACTTTCATTTGAGAAGCAATTTGAGCATCAGAAATATTCATTGTCGCATTAGAATACAATACGTGAACTACGACGGGGATTGTAATAACTCCTGCTTTTCTGTTGAGTTGAGATTTATTATTGACTAAAAAATCTTTTAAAGCAGTTCTGTTTGCAGCAACTTCCGGATTAGCGACGAAAAATTCAGCCATTTTTTTATCTGTTCCACAGGTTCTTTGTCCGTAAGCGCTCAGACTCAGAACACTTACTAATGTTAATAGAATTTTCTTCATATTTTTAAATTTTCAAAAAAAGGGAAGCAAATGTATTAATTTTTTAAAAATAAGAATCCGATTTTATTAAAAATTTAAAATAAATTTATTTAAGGATTTATAATAATGTCTTTACACAGTATTTAAAATTTAATTGACATTCTCGAAACATTAATAATCCCATTAAGATTGTAGTTTTCGAACCCAAATTAATACAATGAATTTTCGTAATTTTGAGATCATCAAAACCCCGATAATGCCACAACAATTTAATCCGCGCGATATCACTTGGCTAGCTTTTAACGCCAGAGTTTTACAGGAAGCGATGGACAAAAGCGTGCCGATACATCTCAGAATTCGTTTTTTAGGAATTTTTTCCAATAATTTGGATGAGTTTTTCCGTGTAAGAGTTGCAGGATTGAAACGCGCAATGGACTTTAAACAAAAGCTTGTTGCCGAATCTTTCTACGATGCGCCTTCCAAAATTCTTCAGAAAATCAACAAATTGGTTATTCATCAACAAGAAGATTTTGACAAAACGTGGAAGGATGTCCAGCGTGAAATGGCGAAAGAAAAAGTTTTCATCAAAGACCATAATCATCTGACAGCAGAACAAAAAGAATTTGTTGTCAAATATTTTGATGAAGAAGTGGAGTCAAACGTCATTCCGATTTTGCTTCATGACAACAAACCAATGCCTTATCTTCGGGAAAAAAGTCTCTTCATTGGTGTAGCGATGCGAAGAAAAGAATGGCAATACGAAAGTCAATATGCTTTTATCGAAGTTCCGGTGACTGCTAATGGAAGATTTGTTTTGTTACCAACGGAAGATAAAGAACAAAAGGATGTGATGCTTTTGGAAGATGTCATTATTTATAATCTTCCGTATATTTTCTCCTATTTTGGTTATGATGATTTTAGAGCGCATTGTTTTAAAGTGACAAAAGATGCAGAATTTGACCTCGATAATGACATCAAAACACCCTTAGCAGATAAAATCGAAAAAGGAATTAAAAGCCGACGAAAAGGGAAACCTACACGTTTTGTCTTCGATAAAGAGATTGATAAAGCCCTACTGGAATTCCTCATCAAGAAATTAAATTTAACAAAAAAAGATAGTATTATTCCTGGACAAAAGATTCATAACTTCAGACATTTTATGGATTTTCCTGATGTTTTTAAAGCTTATCAAAAACCTGTTGAAAGAACATCCTTCACCCACCCAGAATTTGCCAAGAAACAAAGAGTAACAGATGTCATCATCAAGAAAGATGTTTTGCTTACCTTTCCCTATCATTCTTATGATTCAGTTATTGATTTATTGAGAGAGTCAGCAATGGATCCGGATGTCAAATCGATTCAGATTACGGCGTACAGGCTAGCGCCCAGCTCAAAAATAGTTAACACTTTGATTAACGCTGTCAGAAACGGAAAAGATGTCACCGTAATGCTGGAACTGAGAGCGAGATTTGATGAAGAAAATAATCTGCAATGGAAGGAAAGATTGGAAGTGGAAGGTGTAAAAGTACTTCTCGGGATTCCGAATAAAAAAGTGCACGCCAAACTATGCGTTATTAAGAAGAGAGTCAATAACAGAACAATTCAGTATGGTTTTGTAAGTACAGGAAACTTTAATGAGAAAACTGCCAAAATATATGGAGATCATTTACTGATGACTTCAAATCGTGCAATAATGGCCGACATTAATAAAGTTTTTCTTGCGCTTAACAAACCAAAAGTTGACCCGACTATCGCTTTGAAAAGTTGTAAAAGCTTGATGGTTTGTCCGGTTTTTATGCGTGAAAAAATCATTGCTCACATTGATAAAGAAATAGAAGAGGCCAAAGCAGGGCGCAAAGCAGAGATGATTATCAAAGTTAATTCTCTTAGTGATAAAACATTGATTCTTAAAATTTATGAAGCCGCCGATGCAGGCGTTGAAACGAAGATGATTGTGCGTGGGATTTTCTGCGCCGTAAATCAGAAACATTTTAAGAAAAAATTCTACGCTGTCAGTATTGTGGATGAGTATCTGGAACATGCCAGAGTGATGTATTTCTATAACAAAGGAGCAGAAAATATGTACATCTCCTCTGCTGATTGGATGACCAGAAACCTGGACTACAGAATAGAAGCTGCGACACCAATCTTGCAGAAAAATCTAAAAAAAGAACTGAAAGAACTGCTAGAAATCCAGTTGCAGGACAATGTAAAAGCCCGGATTCTGGATAAGAATATGCGGAATGAATATGTAGAATCTGACAAAAACAAGAAAATACGCTCCCAAATAGAAATCTATAATTATTTAAAAAATCAGAAGTATTAGGAATTTACTTTAAATTTATATTTTAATTCACACCAGACAATGATCATCGCCGCTATAGACATCGGTAGTAATGCCGCCAGACTGCTCATCAATGAAGTAAAAGAGTCTAAAGGAAAAGTTGAATTCACGAAACTGAATCTCCTGAGAATTCCTCTGAGACTGGGTATGGATGTCTTCAGCAAAGGCGAAATAGGAGAAGAACGGAAACAAATGGTCATTAGTACTATGAAGATTTTCAGTCAGTTGATGGCAATGTACAAAGTAGAACATTATCGTGCTTGCGCAACAAGTGCCATGCGCGATGCGAAAAATGGTCAGGAAATTATTGACATCGTTAGAGAACAAGCAGACATCAATATAGAAATCATTTCAGGAGACGAAGAAGCGACGTTGATTTATGAAAACCACGTCGCAGAAGGTCTTGACAAAGATTTTGCTTATCTCTATGTCGATGTTGGCGGCGGATCTACGGAACTCACTTTTTATGAGAATAATAAAATGAAATATGAGCATTCTTTCAACATCGGAACCATAAGATTACTGAATGGATTGGTTTCTCAATCTGCCTGGGATGAGATGAAAGAGGAAATCAAAGATAAAATCAAAAATAAAAAACCTGTCGTAGCAATAGGTTCAGGCGGTAACATCAACAAAATATTTTCACTGAGCAAAACTAAAGACGGCAAACCAATGCCCGTTTCCGTCATCAAAAAATACCTGAAGGAAATGCAGAATCTGTCTGTAGAAGAGCGGATGCACCTTTACCAATTCCGAGAAGACCGCGCAGATGTAATCGTCCCTGCTTTACAAATTTTCAATAATGTTATGACGTGGGCAGAAATCAAAAATATTTATGTTCCGAAGATCTCTGTGGCAGATGGGTTGATACATAATATTTACACGTCACTTATCGACAAAAAATAAGGACATCTAAATTGCAAAAAATTACATCTAGACTCAGTTATATTAATAATAATTCTGGATTAATTTTCATTTCAAATCTTCCCGAAAACACCCACTATCACAAACTTTATTAAATATTAATTAAAATTGATTTAAAGTACCCGAAGAGGATAATGTTTCATCTTTACGCAAATCTAAATAAAAGTAAAAATGAAAAACAACTACCTTTTGAAAGGTCTTTTGCCGATTGCTGCTATGTTTTTTAGTACAACTAAGGCACAAACATTAATTCATTACTGGAACTTCAACGATAGTACTTCTGTGCAAGCTATCACAAAACCTTCTACTTCTGCTGCGATGCAGAATGGTGTCATCAATGCGTTGCAAACAGGAACAGATGAGCCATTTACGTACATTGCATTTGCCAACGGAACGGGACAAAACTTCAATGTAAATAATCTGAATGCAAGAAACGGTGACGCATCTGGAACGCATTTGAGATACAATTATCCAATTAACGGAAACATCCAATTTTCTTTACCAACTACAGGTTATAACAATGTTGTGGTGAAGTTCTCAACAAGAAGGTCTGGCTCTGGACCAGGAAATCAAGTTTGGACTTACTCTTTGGACGGAACGACTTTCATTGACTATAAAACTGTTGTTTCAAAAGATGAAAATCCAGAGTTGATTACTTTTGATTTTTCAGGAATTGCAGGTGTTGCCAACAATCCTAATTTCAAACTTAAAGTTCAGTTCACTCAAGGTGCTGGTGGAATAGTCGGGAATAACAGATTTGACAATTTTACAGTAGATGCTGATGCAATTGGAGGAATAGACACAACTGCTCCAACTGTAACTTATTCGCCTGCGAATAATGTTAACACCGCTTCTACAACTGTTAATCCTACAATCAAATTCAATGAGAATGTAAGGTTGATTGACAATTCTCCTATTACTTCTGCTAATGCTCAGAATCTTGTTGAATTAAAATTAAATAACGCTTCTGGAAACACAGTTCCTTTCACAACAACATTTGCTAATAATCAAATCACAGTGATTCCAACTGGTGGATTAATTCCTAATCAAACTTATTATTTGGCTTTAAAACCAAATGTAATTGAAGACGAAAGTGACAACGCTGTTAAAACTTCAACCTCATCAACTTTCACAACGGCGGGAACGAGTATTTCATTAGACAAAACTTTGATTAAAGTGGATGAAAATGCAGGAACTTTGGCATTCAAAATCAATGTAAATAATCCTTCTAATGCGACAGTTAATTTGTTAGCAAAACCAACTTTCGGAACTGCAGATAGCAATGATTATACATTTGCTTCTGAAACGATTAATGTCGTTCCTGGAACTTCAACTTATAATGTCAACATCCCAATCGTTGATGATGCTACATTAGAGCAACAAGCAGAATATTTTGTTTTAAGTCTTGAAAATCCTGTTGGTACTACGATTTCGGGAAATACTTCTTCTACCGTTTATATTATTGACAATGATAAACCTGCGCCAGCGCCATCAAACCAAATCACTTTAAATTACATCGGAAGTTTTGACCCTTCCAGTAATGGAAACAGCTCTACAGAGATTGTTGTTCACGACCCACAGACCCAAAGATTATTTACAATCAGTTCTATAACAGACGTTTTCGATATCATTGATTTCTCAAATCCAACAACACCGACGGTTATCAAAACAGTTGATATGAAACCTTACGGAGGAATCACAAGTATCGCTGTGAAAAATGGCATTCTTGCCGTTGCATCTCCTAATGGAACAGACGCTCAAAGCAATGGCTCTGTTGTTTTCTTTGATACTAATGGAAATTTCCAGAAACAATTAACGGTTGGTGTTTTACCGGATATGGTAACTTTCACACCAGACGGCAACAAAGTAATGACCGCCAACGAGGGCGAACCAAATGATGCTTACACGGTTGACCCGGAAGGTTCTATCAGCATTATTGATATCTCAGCAGGAGTTGCTAATATTTCTCAGTCTAATGTAACCACACTTTCTTTTGCAGGCTACAACACTCAGGAAGCGGCATTCTTTGCTTCAGGCGGAAGAAAGGTTAAATCAACGAGCACATTAGCTCAGGACTTGGAACCAGAATATATTGCTATCAGCTCAGACAGCCAGAAAGCTTGGGTTTCTTGTCAGGAAAACAATGGTATTATTGAGGTTGACCTTACAACTAATACTTTAGGAAACATCTGGGGATTAGGCAAAAAAGATATGAATCTGCCAGGAAATGGTTTTGACGCCTCTGACAATAACGGCGAAGTCCTGATTGCAAACTGGCCTGTAAAAGCTTACTATAATCCGGATGCGATGGCTTCTTTCAAAATCGGAAATACCAATTATCTGGTGACAGCTAACGAAGGTGATGAAAAAGATTTGGGAGGTTTCAGCGAGAGAACTACTGTTGGAGCTAATGGTTTTGTACTAAATCCAAATAATTTCCCTAATTCCTCAATTCTAAAAGCTTCTCAAAACTTAGGAAGATTCAGAGTAACAAATGTAAACGGAAATATGGACTCGAATTCTGATTTTGAGGAAATCAATGCTTTGAGAGCAAGGTCTTTCTCTATTTTCAATGCTGATACAAAAGCGATTGTTTATGACAGTGGCGACCAGTTTGAAAGATATATTGCAGCTAATCATCCTTTGATTTTCAATGCGGATAACGAAGCGAATGGAATCAAATCCAGAAGCCGTGCAAAAGGACCAGAACCAGAAGGTGTGACATTAGCCAATATCAGTGGACAGACTTTCGCTTTCATCACTCTGGAAAGAACAGGTGGTGTAATGGTTTACAACGTAACTGACCCAAATAATGTAACATTTACAGATTACAAACATTCTAGAATGACATCAGCTTTTGGTGGCGACAACGGTCCGGAAGGAATCACTTACATCGCTCCGGCAAACTCTGCAACAGGAAAAGGCTATGTGGTTGTGGCCAACGAAATCAGCGGAACCTTATCAATGTACGAAGTAGCGCTTTCTCCAACTTTAGGTACCGGTGGTGCAAATAACGAAAAAGCAACATTCAACATCTTCCCGAATCCTGTGAACAAAG
>DLND01000007.1:0-22737 GCA_002476905.1 Flavobacteriales bacterium UBA7519 | reverse complement strand
ATCCTGTGAACAAAGGAAACATTCTTTATTTTAATAGAGCTCAAGGCTACGAATTATATGATATGTCTGGAAAGATGTTATCTAAAGAAAACAATGCTTTAACAATTGATACTTCGAAACTTTCTACAGGGGTTTATTTAGTAAAAACGTCAGAAGGTCATGTAAAGAGAGTTATTGTAAAATAATTTTTTTTTCTTCTTTTTAATTTTTTTTAGCCTCAGATTTTTTTTGGGGCTATTTATTAGTTTAATGAATGACATTCATAATTACCCTACATCAATGTCAACCAAAATCCTACAGTGTAAATTTGTACTATAAAAATGAGACTATTATGGAATTAGGAATAGGGATGTTCGGAGATGTTTCTCTAGACACCAAAACCGGAAAATATAGAGATGCAAGCGTAAAACTTAACGAAATCCTTGAGCAGGTAAAACTGATGGACCAAGTTGGTCTGGATGTTTTCGCAATGGGAGAACATCACCGTGCAGATTATGCCGTTTCGTCTCCCGAGATTCTTTTGGCTGCTGCAGCAAGTATTACCAATAATATCAAATTAGCAAGTGGTGTAACTGTTCTAAGTTCATCTGAACCTGTGAAAGTTTATGAAGATTTCGCGATGATTGATTTGATTTCAAAAGGTCGTGCGGAGATCTTTGTCGGAAGAGGAAGCTTCATCGAATCTTTTCCTTTGTACGGTTATGATTTGTCAGACTACAATCAACTTTTTGAAGAAAAATTAGACTTATTACTGAAAATCAATAACGAAGAAAATGTAAGCTGGAGCGGAATCTTAAGAAGACCGATGGAAAACCAAACAGTTTATCCAAGAGCTTTTAACAATGGCGTATTACCAATTTGGATTGCTGTTGGTGGAACTCCGGAATCTGTTTTGAGAGCTGCTAAATTAGGTTTGCCATTAATTGTCGCCATCATCGGTGGAATGCCGAGACAATTCAAAAACCTCATCGATTTTTACAAACAAGAATATCTGAGAGCCGGACACGACGAAAGCAAAATGCAGATTGCCATCCATTCCCATACTTTTGTGAGTGATGACCAGAATGTGATTGACCAATATTTTTTCAATTACAAATCTCAGATGGATAGAATTGGCAGAACCCGTGGCTGGGCGCCGTACACCAAAGAGCAATACGAAGGCGGAAGAAGCAAAGACGGTGCATTGTTTATTGGAACAGCAAATGAAGTTGCAGACAAAATCAATGAGATGAAAGAGCTATTTGGCTTGACAAGATTCATTGGGCATATGGATGTGGGCGATCCGGCTCACGATGTAATGATGAAATCAATCCAACTATTCGGTGACAAAATAGCGCCACAAGTAAGATAAAAAAAACCTCCTGAAAGTGATTTTCAGGAGGTTTTTTATTGATTAAAAAACAATAAACTGATCTTACGCATTCCGATAGAAAAGGTTTCTACCTAAGCCTAAGGTGTTCGAAAAAGCTCTTGCATAAAAAAAATCCAGACCCAAACTAATTCTGACTATTTCAAATCATATTGCTTTCCTTCATAAACAAAAGCTTCTGAATCTACAGGAATATAATTGATTTTAAAATCCTTTATTCGTCTTGAAGTCAGATATGGATTAATGACAAAGTCTGAAATTTTGTCTTCATTTTTATTTTCTTTCATCCAAAAAACAACTTGATCTTTATCTTTTATGCTAATGATTTTCTCTTTATAAAAACCGTGAACAAGCATTTCTTCTTTATTATATTGATATAGATTAAATGAAATTCTCACAACGAAAAATGTAAGAAGACAAAACCCAAACCTCAGCAGATTCTTCGGATTGAAAAAGTCTTTGATTAAGAATTTCAAAAAATAAATAACCAAAAGTAGAATACTTAATTCAAAAATATTGAGTGAAATATTTCTCATCATCAACGATTCGAGGCTAGAAAACCAATGAATCAATTTCAAAATATACTCAACAAAAACATCAAAACCTTTGTAAATAACTGGAATATTACTGAATCCAAAAGCAATCAAAATCACAATTAACAAAGAAGACACAATGATCACTTCAGACAACGGAATAATCAAAAGATTCGCAATGATTGAAACAAAAGAAAACTGATGAAAATAATAAATTGCCAAAGGCAAAGTCGCAATCTGCGCTGCAAAAGTCATTGCGGAGATTTCATAAAAGACCTTTTCAGCTTTGAACCTTGGCTTCCTAAACAGATTTTTTATTGGATTAGTCAACCACCAAATTCCCAAAACCGCAACATAACTCAACTGAAACCCAACATCAAACAATTGATTTGAATCGAAAATCAAAAGAATAAAAGCCGACAATGCCAAAGAATGCAACAAATCTGATTTCCGCTGCAACAAAACCATAAAATAATAACACGTAATCATCAAGCAGCTTCGCATCACAGAGCTTCCATAATCTATGAAAATGGCGAATGTCCAAATCAAAAGAATACTCAGAACTATTGAAATTTTTCTGAACTTAACAGGGAGAATTTGATTGAAAATTAAAAGTGTGAGCCAGAAAATAATCACCATGTGAGAACCAGAAATCGCTAAAAGATGGACCAAGCCAGTTTGATTAAAATCTTTGACTGTCTCGGCATCCATTTCGGTTCTATCGGCGAGAATGATTCCTTTTAGAAATTCCTGAATCTTCGGAGACAAAGAAGAATGATTGATTTGATTGAGAATATCCAGACGCTTTCGCTTGATTTTATCTTCAAAAAGAATTGATTTCTTCTCGGTTTTCTGAACATCATTTGGAAGGTAAGCCTGGAAATAAACATCTTGTCTTGCCAGATATTTTTTGTAATCGAACTGAAAATCGTTCTTGATTTCTTCAGGCTGATGAATATAAACTTCTGCTTTGTAATAATGCATAAAATCTAAAGCCTCTACATCTTTTGGAATACTGATAACAGTTTTGAAAGGAAAATTTTCTTTTTGTTTTAAATCCGAAACATCAAGAATTTCAACATAATATTTCCTGTTCTTTTCATTAGAATTGAGTTTCTTATCCAGTTCAAATATTATCGTTTCTTTTTCTTTCAGAATTGGTAATTTCTGATGTTGAGAATTTTGAAAATGGACAAAGATTCCAATCGAGAAAAAGAAAAATCCTAAGAGATAATATTTAATCTTTTGAAAAAGAGCACTTGTAAAAAATATTGAAATCACGGAAATTCCTGAAAAGAATAAAAGAAGAAAAACTATAGTTTTATTAGGAGTCAGAAATTCTTGAATAAAAATTCCGGCAATAAAGCATATTAACAGAATTAATAAGGGTTGTTTTTTCATTGAAGTTCATTTCTGTTTTTTATATTTTGTCTCGCAGATTTTGCTGATTAAGCAGATACGTATGTTTTAATTATCAAATTTATTTACAATTCTTTTGATGGAATTTAAAATATTATCTGAATTGAAATTCACCAAAATCCCCAATCTTCTGTCTGATAATTTTAGATAGGTTGATAATTGCTTGAAATGAACATTCTCTAACTCCTTAACAGATTTGATTTCAACAATCACTTTATTTTCAACCAAAATATCAATCCTAAATTCACAATCAAAAGTTACTTGATTGTAAATTATAGGTATAGAAACTTCAGACTTAACATCCAATCCTAAGTTTTCTAGTTCATAAATTAAAATTTTGTGGTAAACGGATTCTAACAATCCTGGTCCTAAACCATTATATACATTAAAAATGGCTTTTCTTACATTGTAAGAAATTTCGTTTTCGGTCATTTTTGATTCTCATTTGTGTTATTTTATTGAATTATAAATTTAAAATTTATTTATTAAAACACAATACGTTATCACAAAAATCTGCCAAATCAGTATAATCTGCGAGAATTTAAGAAATACTTAAATTTTCAAAATATCACCCACAATTTTTAAATGATGATTGGTATGAAGACCCAAAAATTTGAGTGTTGTTTTTTTATCGAAGTCGCCGAGAAAAGGATGTGTGATATAAGATTTCGAAGGAAGATTTTTCACCGCTTCCAATCTTTCTTTTGCCAGGTTTAAGAGCTTTTCAATACTTTCTTTGGTCGGCGTTTCTAATGGAAAGAATTGCATTGGAGATTTAATTTTCCCTCTCGGAATCAATCCAAAATTGAGAAAAACAAACTTCTTGATACTGAATTTCGGTTTGTAGTTTTCTGGATTTGTGATTGTCAAACCTTTCAGACTTCCGTTCAGGATTAATAAAGAATGTTCTAGATGCCAACCAACCGAAGCTTTGGAAACCTGTAAATTCTCTTTATCGATTTCTGGTAAAAGTGATTCTATTTTTCGCAGTTGATTCTGAATGTTTTCCATGATTATAGATTTACAATAATTTCTGCAGCGTTTTGGCTGGCGCCGCTTCCACCTAATTTTGTTCTTAGAACTTCGTAGTTATTCAAAACCTCCTCTCTTTTTTTTGTGTTAAGGATTTTGTTAAGTTCTTCAACGAGATTTTTAGTATTCAGTTCATTTTGAATTAATTCTGTTACGACTTCTTTGTCCATAATCAAGTTAACGAGAGAAATATATTTAATATTTTTGATTAATCGTTTTCCAATTTCGTAAGAGATCCGGCTTCCTTTGTAGCAAACAACTTCTGGAATATTCAGCAAAGCGGTTTCTAAAGTTGCAGTTCCCGAAGTTACCAAAGCGGCTTTGGAACACCTCAGCAAATCGTACGTTCTGTTGGAGACGAAATGGACATCAGCATCTACAAACTGCTCATAAAAATCTTTATCCAAACTTGGAGCTCCGGCAATTACAAACTGATAATCCGGAAAATCATTTCTTACAGATAACATCGTTTGCAACATTTTGGAGACTTCCTGCTTTCTGGAACCTGGCAAAAGAGCAATAATTTCTTTATCATTAAGATGATTCTCTTTTTTGAATTTTTGAACATCAATCGGGGGTAAACCTTCTATTGCATCTAATAATGGATGTCCAACAAAATGGGCTTCTACCTGATGCTTTTTGTAAAAATCTTTCTCGAAAGGAAGAATCACAAGCATCTCATCCACATATTTTTTGATGGTTTCTACACGACCTTCTTTCCAAGCCCAAAGCTGAGGTGAAATATAATAAACCACTTTAATTCCCAATTCTTTGGCAAACTTTGCAATCCTCAAATTAAATCCTGGATAATCTACCAAAATCAAGACATCAGGTTTGTTTTCCAAGATGTCTTTTTTACAGAATTTGATATTATTAAGAATTGTTTTTAGGTTTTGAACCACTTCCAGAAAACCCATAAAAGCCAAATCACGGTAATGTTTGACCAAAGTTCCGCCTTGTTTCTGCATCAAATCGCCGCCCCAAAAACGGAAATCTGCGTTTTGGTCTTTTTGTTTTATGGCTTTCATCAAGTTGGAAGCGTGCAAATCGCCGGAAGCTTCTCCTGCTATTATGTAATATTTCAATCGATTAATTATTTAATTTTCAAATTTTCGGGATTTCGTCTACCATCCCAGATTCTCGAAATCAGAACTTCTTGTTCAAAAATTTCATAGACAATCAAATATTTTTCTATGACAAGAACCCTGACATTCTCTAAATTGGTTGTATGTCCATTGTATGGAAAATCCTTCAAAGCTTCAGTTTTTGTTCTAAACAATTGATTCAGTCTTTTACTATATTCTTTAGATTTATTTCTTTTGTTCCAATACTGAAAGATTTCTTTTCTATCTTGTTGAGCCTCGAATTGCCAATTTAATTTTCTTCTAGCCATTTTTCAATGTCCTTATTCGCTTCCTCTTCTGTTAAAAAATTTCCTTTCAGATATTCTGCTTTTGCTTCTTTTATTTGAATAATTTGTTTATCAGATAAAATAAAAACTTCTTCATCCAAAAGCTTCTCGATTTTTTCCAAAGTAGCTTCATCAGAAAAATCGATTCTTTCTTTCAAGATTTTTTTGCGTTCAAGTGTAGTCATCATTTTTAAAATTTAAAAATTTTTAAACTAAATTTGTTTATTCAAAATTAATGAAAAATGTCTGAAGATTTCGAAATTATAAATAAAGTTGCAAACAGCGGATTGGTGAATTTTGATATTTCTGACCTTGTTCCGAAAGGAAAACGTTTGGGAATTGACATCAAGGATTTTCTTTGGGAAGGAATGATTCTCAAGGAAAAAGACTTCCGCGAGAAAATCAAAAACATTGACGAGGAAATCTTCAGAGATGCTTATGTTTATATCTATTGTTCTGAAGATGTGATTATTCCGCTTTGGGCTTATTTTTTAATTACTTCTAAAATTACAGATGTTGCAAAGAAAATCGTTTTTGGAAACCGTGAAGATCTGGAAGTTTTGCTTATGCATAATGCGATCCAAACTTATGATTTTTCCGAGTTGAGAGACAAACGTGTACTGGTTAAAGGCTGCAGTGACGAGTTTATCCCTAATAATGCTTATGTGGAATTGGTGGAACAACTAAAACCGCTTGTAAAGTCACTGATGTTTGGGGAAGCGTGTAGCAATGTTCCGATTTTTAAAAAATAATTTTTTTTTTAAAACTACATAAATCTTTTATATATTTGAACTATCACAATATAAAATATAAATTATGAGTCTATTAGACCTTATCACGGGAAGCACTGGTAATCAAGTTGCTGAACAAGTTGAAAACAAATTTGGAATCAGCAAAAATCAAATCATTGCATTATTGGTTGTAGCGGCACCTTTGGTGATTAGTTACCTGAAAAAGAAATCTGAAAACGCAGAAGAAGCAGACAAACTGAACGCAACGCTTGATAAACATCACGATGGAAGCATTCTGAACAATCCAGCTCAAGCATTAGAAAGAGAATCTGAAGGAAACTCAATTCTTGACCATATATTCGGTGGAAACAAAGCTAATGTAGAAAATCAATTATCTGCAAACACAGGAATTTCTATAGACAAAATCGGACCGGTTTTGGCGACTTTGGCTCCAGTAATTATGGGTTATATTGGTCAGCAAAAGCAAGCGAGCAATGTTAATTCCGGAGGCGGACTTGGAGATTTGTTAGGTGGAATTCTTGGAAGTTCTGCTCAGGAAGCTCAAGCTTCCAATAATCCTTTGAGTGATATTTTAGGAAGCGTTATCGGAGGAGCGACTCAATCTTCCGGCGGCGGTTTGGGAGATATTTTGGGAAGTGTTCTTGGCGGTGGAAACCAGCAACAACAATCTCAACAAGGTGGACTTGGCGGATTGCTGGGAAGTATTTTTGGAAAATAAATTCTTTTAAAAATATAAAAGCCGTCTCATTTTTAACGAGACGGCTTTTTTTATTCTTCAGCAGATTTTTTCGCTTTTTCAGCTTTTGGTTTCGCTGGTTTTGGCTTTGGTTCTGCTTTCGCTTTTACAGGTTTTTCTACAACTAGTACAGATTTAGAAGCTTTTCTCGGTCTTGTTTTGCCGTAGCTTCCACGTACTCTTTTTCCTCTGGTAGATTTTTGGTCACCTTTTCCCATAATAATTAAGTATTTGATTGTTACGAATTTATGAATTAAATTTTAATTAGCCAATATTTTGGGCGTATCCCTCTCCAAAGCTTAGCCCACAGCTCGGGTCGGGCTATCCGTTGCAATCTTTTTTGCATCACCATTTGTCAGGCTGAGGCTCTCGAAGCCCACGCAAAAAAGGATTTCCACTATTATCCCTATTGCAGCTTCGCACGAAAGAAAATTTTCACAAAATTTAAACATTCTATATCCACAATATTGCCATTCTGAAAGAATCTAGACAGTTGAGATTCCTCCGGAATGACAAAAGTATGTTTAGATTCATTTCTTCGCTAAGTTTTACGCCTTTGCGAACTTAAAAAAGTTTTCAATTTTGATAAAAGAATCTTTGCGGACTTTGCGTTCAAAATATTTTTCTATTTTTAAACAATGAAACATTTATGTTCCATCTATACCTATAAACAACAATATAAAAATTTAGATGAAATCAAAAATTATTTTAGAAGACATAAAAATCTATGCTTATCACGGTGTTTTGCCAGAAGAAGCTTTGATTGGGAACAATTATATTATCAATGCAGAATTACATGCGGATTTAGAAAAAGCATCACAATCTGATAATCTTGATGATACTATCAATTACGCTGAGGTCAACGAAATCATCCATCAGGAAATGGCAATCCGTTCCAAGCTTTTAGAACACGTGATTGGAAGAATCATTCATAAGATTGAAAATCAGTTTCCACAAATCACTTTCATCAAAATCAAATTAACCAAAACAGTTCCGCCAATGCCGGGCGAAATGAAAGGCGTGAGCGTGGAATTTGGAAAGGAAATTAACTTATAAAATGTTAATAAAATCTTAAAATTTGGTATTAAGTTTGATAAAAAGAACTCAAATATAAAATTTTATGAAGAATTATATCGCAGTAGGAATTGCTGCCTTAGGTTTGATTATTGCTGCAGCTCTGCTTGGAAATGCTGTGAAAAACAGAAACAAATCAGAAAATACAGTTTCTGTAACAGGACTAGGTTCCAAAACCTTTACTTCCGATCTAATTTCTTGGTCGGGAAGTTTTTCCAAAAATAGTTTTGAGCTGAAAGCTGCTTACGATGCTCTGGCGGTTGACAGACAAGTTATTTCTCAGTACCTAAAATCTAAAGGTGTGAAGGAAAACGAAATGGTTTTCTCAGCCGTTGACATTCAGAAACAGTTTAGGAATTATACAGATTCCAACGGGAATTACCAGCAAGGAGAATTCGCAGGTTATAATTTAACTCAGAATGTTTCCATCAAATCCAAAGAAGTTGCAAAGATTGAAAATATCTCCAGAAACATAACGGAAATTATCAACCGAGGAATCGAATTTACTTCTTCATCACCTCAATATTTCTACACAAAACTGTCTGATGTAAAACAAGAAATGATAGCCAACGCTACTAAAGATGCAAAAGAACGTGCAGAAAAAATTGCAGAAAATGCGGGAAGCAGTCTTGGAAATTTGAAAAAAGCAACAATGGGCGTGATTCAAATTACAGCTCCGAACTCCAATGAAGATTATTCTTATGGCGGAACTTACAACACAACTTCCAAAGATAAAGAAGCGAGTATTACCATAAAACTAGAATACGAGGTCGATTAAAGTAAAGGAGCAAATTTCTGCTCCTTTATAATTTTGTCTTGCTGTCAAAAACTAAAGTGACAGGTCCGTCATTAATCAATGAAACTTTCATATCTGCGCCGAAGATTCCGCTTTCGGTTTTCAAGCCAGATTTTTTCAATTCTTCTTTGAAATATTCAAACAACGGAATGGCTTTGTCTGGTCTTGCTGCTTTGATGTACGAAGGGCGATTGCCTTTTTTATAATCAGAAATCAATGTGAATTGGCTGATACAAAGGATTTCTCCATTGATATCTTTTACAGAATGATTCATTTTTCCTTCGTCATCAGAAAAAACTCTGACGTCAAGAATTTTTTTCACAAGCCAATCTGCATCGCTATTCTCATCACTTTCATCCACGCCAATCAACAACATTAATCCTTTTCCAATCTCTCCGACAATTTGGTTATCTACTTTTACGCTTGCTTCGGAAACGCGTTGTATTACGACTCTCATTTTAATTATAGATATCTAAAATATTGGACGTAGCATTATAACTATATCCATAAGTTTTTGGGGCTATTTTTGCTACACTATTATCTGTTGGCTGGCCGGTAATCAAAATCCATTGTGACCCATCTTTTGGACAATAAACAGAAGTGTCATTTTTAACTTCCAAGGTTGTATCTTTATCAGGACAAATATGAGGCGCATTTCTGTCATAAACTTTGAAGCCGGTTGTTGTTCTTACGACAATTAATCCTCTTGTTCCAGCTCCTACTTCGTTAACATAAACCCACGATCCAACGGTTTGTAATTTATAATATAGAGGTAAACTAAGATTAAGCTGTACAGAAACTGTAGAATTTGGAAAACAGCTTACGGTTTCATTCCTTTCACTACAAGAATTGTTGATGGTTAAAATACTGATAATCAAAAATAATGCTAATGATGATGCGATTTTTTTAGCTTTCATTTCAAAATAAATTATATATTTGTAAACTCAATTCGAGACAAATTAGTATCCGGCAAAGGTCGGATTATTTTTTTATACAAACGATAAATTTTATTGTTATGAACTACGTAACCAAAGAAGGTTTGGACAAAATGAAGGCCGAACTGGAGCAACTAGAAACGATTGAAAGACCAAAAATAACACAGCAGATTGCTGAAGCAAGAGATAAAGGTGATCTGTCTGAAAATGCAGAGTACGACGCAGCTAAGGAGGCACAAGGGATGTTGGAAATGAGAATTTCTAAACTGAAGGATGTTATTGCTACGTCTAAAATTATCGATGGAAGTCAGCTTGACCTTAGCAAAGTATCTATTCTTACAACAGTTAGATTGAAAAATAATGCTACAAAAGGAGAGCAAAAGTTCACTTTGGTTCCTGATAATGAAAGTGATATAAAATCTGGCAAAATTTCTGTGAATACGCCAATTGCTAAGGGTCTTTTGGGGAAAGCTGTTGGTGAAACTGCTGATATTGTTTTGCCAAACGGTAATAAACTTTCTTTTGAGGTTTTAGAAATCTCATTATAAAATAAAATGTGGATGTTGGTTTAGTAATTGCTGAAAATTAAAATCAATATTAAAAATTATGAGTACTATTTTTTCTAAAATCATCAGCGGAGAAATTCCTAGTTATAAAATAGCAGAGGATGACAAGCATATTGCTTTTCTAGATGCAATGCCGTTGGTAAAAGGTCATACTTTGGTTGTTCCGAAAAAGGAAACAGATTTGATTTTCGATTTAGATTCTGAAGACTATAAAGAACTTTGGGCTTTCACTCAGGATATTGCAAAACAAATCAAAAAAGCTGTGCCTTGTAAAAGAGTTGGCATAGCAGTTGTAGGTCTGGAAGTTCCTCATGCTCATATACATTTGATACCACTTAATAGTATGGATGATCTTAATTTTAAAAACGTAAGGTTAATTTTTTCGCCAGAAGAGTACAAAGAAATTCAGAAATCCATAACAAAAGCATAAAAGAAGTCTTGAACTTCTTTTTTTAATTTTAGAACTTAAGAAAATTATGAATCCAAATCAATGTTCATTTTGTGGAAGAAAAAAGGATGAAGTGCAAATCCTAATTTCTGGACAAAATGGCTTTATATGCGAAAATTGTATTGAACAAGCACATTCTATCGTAAAAGATAGTGTGAATAAAACTTCAGATTCTGATTCTATGGCAGGATCTCTGGAAGAACTTAAAAAACCAAAAGAAATAAAAGCTTTCCTTGACGAATATGTGATAGGGCAAGATCAAGCAAAAAAACAATTGTCCATTGCTGTTTATAATCATTACAAAAGATTATTACATGCGCAAGACGAAAATCGTGAGGTTGAGATTGAAAAATCGAACATCATAATGATTGGTGAAACAGGAACGGGAAAAACATTGTTAGCTAAAACTATTGCAAAACAACTGAATGTTCCTTTTTGTATCGTAGATGCGACCATTCTTACAGAAGCTGGTTATGTTGGGGAAGATGTAGAAAGTATTCTTTCGAGATTATTGATGGTTGCGGATTATGATGTAGAAAAAGCGGAAAAAGGAATTGTTTTTATTGATGAGATTGATAAAATTGCTAGAAAATCAGATAATCCGAGCATTACAAGAGATGTTTCTGGTGAAGGTGTGCAGCAAGGTTTATTGAAATTGTTAGAAGGAAGTATTGTCAATGTGCCGCCTCAAGGTGGTCGTAAACATCCGGATCAAAAATATATTCAGGTTAATACTCAGAATATTCTGTTTATTGCTGGTGGTGCTTTTGATGGGATGAAGGAGATTATCGAGAGAAGATTGAATAAACAAGCCATTGGTTTTTCTGCGGAAAAAATCAATAAAGTAGAAGAGGAAGATTATATCCTAAGTCAGATCAATGCAATCGATTTGAAGAGTTTTGGATTGATACCCGAACTTTTGGGGAGATTTCCAATCATTACTTATCTCGATAAATTGACAAAAGAGACCCTTGTAAGAATTATGAAAGAACCGAAAAATTCTATCATTAATCAGTTTAGAGAACTTTTTAAAATGGACAATGTTGTTCTTGAATTCACGGACAATGCTATCGAAGAAATTGTAGAAGATACTATGAACAAAGGACTTGGAGCAAGAGGGCTAAGAGGGACAACCGAAAAGGTTTTGGAAGATTATATGTTTGATATTGAAAATAATTCGACCGTAAAAATTGAATCAATATTATAAAATCGTTAATTGTTTACAATTTTTTTAAGTATTTATAAAATTAATATATTTGCAATAAGAACACATATACACAATGATACGAAAATTATTTATTCTAAAACTAATACTTTTTAACGGTATTGTTTTTTCCCAGAACATACTTACTTATGTTGGGAATTCGGCTTTAGTAACAGTACAAAGCAATACTTTGGTTTATAATGGCGGTGGTTTACAAACTGCCGGTTCTGCAGTTGTAAACAACTCAGGAAACATTATGATCAATGGAGTGGCTGCTGATGGGTTGATTATCGCTCCTACAACTAGTTTTAACCTCAAATTTAACGGTGCTCAGAGTTACGGGCAACTTTACATTAAGGATATTCCTCAAGGAAATATTTCGGGTAAAGTTAACAAAGAATTCAGAGCTGATGTTAATAGTGGTACAACTGCCAGGCAGCAGGTAGCTTTACCATTCTTTAATTACACCATTGCTGATTTAGTAGCCAATATTACTAACAGTCCAAGTAACACTGGTGGCAATTATTTGAATGTTACAAATGCTGCTAATAATTCTGCAGGACGTTTTAGCCCAAGCTCTGTTTTCAAATGGAATAATGCAAAAGCAAGGTTTGATCAGATCGCTTCAGTAAGTGATCCTGCTACAGTTAATGTAGGAACAGCGTTAGATTATTACATTATCCCTAGAAGGAACAGTGCCGGAACAGTTGTTTGGGATGCCGCTAATACAGGAAATGTGACCACTTTTTCGGGGACACCTGTTTCCGACATAACGACTGTTCAATCGTTGTCGCTAACGGAAGCTGCTGCTGGTATAAGCTTTGGTTTTAACGGTTCTTCTGCCAATTATTTTGGTGAGAAATATAGAACATATCTAGATGATCCATTTCAGTCTAAGACAGGAAATAGTGGAAACTGGGAAACCAATTATGGTAAAAACTTGTATCAGGTCGCCAATCCTTTCCTTACAAATATTGATCTTAAATATATAGGTCAGGCTGAAACAACTAACTCTGATGGTAATGCAATTCCTAATTTGCAGGGAGTGGCCTATTACACATCGGGGCTGACTTGGACAAAAGCGAGTGGAACCGGTTATCCTTCAGAAAATAATAATGGAAGCAGTAACGGAACTGACGGAAGAACTATAGTGATGACAGCGAGTTCCGGTGTCTTTCAGGCAGGGGATATTAGCGCTAACAGATTGATCATAAAGCCGATGGGAGAGTTTATGATCAAGCTTTCCACAGACAATGGAAGTAATACTGCATCTAAAATAGACTTTACTGCACTTAGAAGATTTTCTAATGTTTCAAGAAACAATACCACGGACACAACCAATCCGACAAGCAGAACGGCTGATGATACGGATATTCCTGCTGATAAAATCGTGAAGCAGCTGGCTGTAATTATGTATGATAGTGATAGTTTGGAAATAGGCAGAACCTATTATGCTATATCTCCGTCTGCTATTACAGGCAACAATCCCGGGAATACTCTTTTGCAGGCCTATAATAGCGATGACAGCATTATCTATACAAAGGAGGAAAATATAAATGGTGGAGTGGATGTTAACATTTCCACAAAGCTTTACATAAATGAAGCTAATGAAATTGATTTCAAATCAAAAGAAGTTCCTTTGTATATCAATTATACGACTTCCCCTTATTATTTGGCTTTTGAAGTCTATGAGAAAGGAGAAAGAATGCCGAATGGTTTATCCAACGGTAATCATTTCTATTTAAAAGATTCTCAGGGCCAACTATTCAAAATAGATGATGGTAGCAGTTTTTCTCTAAATGGAAATCAGAATTTGGGTTTATATTATCAAAAACCGGATGCCGCTTTATTGGCAGAAAATGTTCTTGCTTCCCAAACATTTATAGCGAAAAAGGATTCTCGTTGGGTTGTCAGATTTGCCAAGAATTGGAACAAGGCTACTGTAGAAGTATATTCGGTTTCTGGTCAGCTTATGAGTTCAAAATCTAATATTTCAACCAGTACAGACTATCTGATCCCAGTAAATTATCAGGCGAAGGGCGTATTTGTTGTAAAGGCAACTTCTGAAAAAGGAGAAGTAGTCATAAAAAAAATTGTAAACTAAAACACAAAACATACGATGATTAATTTTTTACCTAACAGAAAATTATATATTTTCTTAACAATACTTACGAGTATTTTTAGTTGGGCACAAGCTGTGCCACCACCGCCAGAAAATCCCGAATCGGGAGATATTGGAGCGTATCCAGCCTCGCCGATAGATGCGTACACTTTTGTATTATTTATCATAGGGACTTTGTTAATAGTTTCAGTATTTTATCTGAAACCAAAATCAAAAATATTACATTAATTACAATATTTATTTTGTAAAAAACTCACTTATTACGGTGAGTTTTTTATTTTTACATTATGAAAAAATTATTGATCATCTGCAGTGTTATAACCTCCGCTTCTATTTTCTCTCAGTTTACAGTATCTGTTGACTTGCCAGCATATTATTCAGATTCAGATATCTATTTATATGGTTTTAACGGATCTAAGGAAATTTTGTACTCCAAAGCCAAAACGAGTAATAATAAAGCCATTTTTAAAGTAGATAAAAAATATATAGGTATGATGAGAGCATTCTTCCAAAAGAATAACTCATCTGTAAATATGGTATCTGAAAATAAAAATATTGAGTTTACATTGAAGTTAGATGATAAAAACAAAGTATCAGATGTTGTTTTTAATGACGAAACAAACCAGATTTTTAGTAAAGAGGTAGATTTGGAGAAGAAAAAAGATCTTATATTGCCAGCTTTGATTCAGATAAAAGAATACTATAATCCAAGCGAAGGATTTTATAAATCATTAGAGGGAGAGATCGCTCTGTTATCACAAAAAGGCAATACCTTGGCTAATGCAAACCATCCTTTTTTAAGCTACTATCAACAAAATCAAAGATTTTCTAATCATGAAAACGCATCTCAGTTAAAACAGGAAGATTATCTCAATTTCTTTTCTAAGTCAAGCGAATATCTTGAAACATCATTACTGTTAAAGCCTTCATTAATCAATTATTTAAACGCATCCAAATCTAATGTTGAAGGTGCGGTAGATAAACTCTTGGAAACAGTCAATATAGAAACTCCTAGGGGACAAACGATATTATCTGAATTGATAGATATTTTTAACACCTATAATATGGATAAGCTGAAGGATAAGTATCTTACTGAAGCTAACAATTTGAAATGTACGATCAATGATAGCCTTGCTTCTACTCTAAAGTCTAACAACAGTACGTCAATTGGACAGAAGATGCCTAATGCAATTTTTGTCAATCCAATTCATACAAAAGCAAAATCTCTATATGATATTAAAAGTAGTAAGAAAGTTGTTGTCTTTTGGTCATCAACATGTTCTCATTGCGAGGCTGAATTGCCTAAAATATTGGAAAAATATGAAAAGTTAAAAACACAAAATATTGCAGTGGTTGGTTTTTCTCTTGATAGTAATCTAGATGAATTTAGAAGCAAGGCCAACAATTATCCCTGGATTAGTGATTCTGAAGGAAAAGGTTGGTATAGTTCTTACGGAGAAACCTATAATATTAATGCCACGCCTACATATTTTATATTAGATGCTGATAACAAGATCATAAGCAAGCCTAATCATGTGGCAGATGTATTGGAATATTTAAAAGTTAACTAAAAAATTTGTGGGAATGTAAAATATCCTTATATTTGCACCACCAAAAAGGCGAGGTAGCTCAGATGGTTAGAGCGCAGGATTCATAACCCTGAGGTCACGGGTTCAATTCCCGTCTTCGCTACAAACAATTCTGTAAATCAGTGATTTACGTATAACAGGGACTAAAACAGGGACTTTGAGTCCCTGTTTTTTATCGCCCTATTTTGTAATATTCTTTTTCAGCTTCTTTTTGCACATCCAGTCTTTCTATAGCTATATTAATCCGTTCGGAATTATTTTTATTAAATAAGAGCACATTTTCAATTGCTCGCTCCCCTAAATAATTTCCAGTCTCATTAATTTTCAACTGCATTTCCTTCTCCTCCCTATACTTCTCAACCAATCCCTCCCGAACATTAGGCAAATCCTCCAACCTTTTATCCAATTCAGCAATCTTATCTTCAGTAATTTTTGTCTGCTGTTCAATCTCCGTCACATTCACGCCTTTTTGAGAAAGAATATCAATTTCCTCTTGGACTTTCTCCTTTGTCAAATCAATCGTTTTTTGATAAAATGGAAGCTGGTTTTTCCAGTATTCGGCATTGTCGCCCTCTTCCTTGGAATAGCCTAAGATTCGGTTGTAGTTATGTTGCGCTTTAGTTACTTCTTCCTGAATTTTAATAAAACTGTCATATTTTCGAAGCACAAAAGCAGAATCAGCCAAAAATTTATTTTTTTCGGTTTCAATTTGCTTTTTCATCAGTTCAATTTCTATATTCGCTCTGGTTTCGGGATTCGTGATGATGGCGGTTTTCAGTTCCTGCGTGCTGATGTCAGAAATATCTAAAACATCGGCTCCCTTCTTCATTGCCTCCAAGTATCTTGCCTGTTTGGATTGCAATTTTTGAAGCATAAAGACATCAATGCTGTCATTGGTCAACATAAAGTTGATTCTTACATTTTCGTTCCTATTTCCTTGTCGCCAAGCACGACCTTCCACTTGCCGTAGAGAGGTAAAGTTGTACGGAAGAGAAAGCATGTAAATATCCGTCGTATTTTCCTGAAGGTTCATTCCTTCCTGAATCGCCTCGCTTCCGATGACCACCTTTATTTTTCCGGAATTGAAATCGTCCTGAATCTTTAAACGGTTTGGTTTGCTGGTTGCTCCGGTGATGACTCCGACTTCTTCCGGTTTGTAGCCGAGCTCCCGTACCAAATATTCCCTTAGTTTCGGAAATTCCGAAACAGCTAATTCAGAGTAGATAATCTGTCCCGAATCCGGAATGTCGTTTTTGTTCTGCCGAATCAAATCCATCGTTTGTTTTAGTTTCGGAGAATCCTCTATAAACTCTTCTAAAGACGGTTCTTCTCCTTCATAATAGGGAGAAAGATATGGTGAAATCGCAATCAAACGGGCATTAAGGATATGCGTAAGAATTGCCCCTTTTTGGGTTTCGGTAAAGTTTTCATTGAGCATTTCGTATTGCTCACTCGTTAAATAGTTCTGCTCAATCTTATATTCCTTGTTGATTCGGTTGGGCCGCACCAATTCGGGATTGTCTTCTTCGCCTTTGATATCAATAAATTCAGATAAAAGTTGCTGAAACAGCGAATTGTTTTTAAAACGTCGAACATTCGCCTTGAATTTCACATCACCTTTTGCGTCAATCTCCATGTCGTTGTCTGCCTCCATAAAGGTTTCAAAGAAGGTATTCACATTGAAGTAGCCCGATTCTTCTAATCTCTTGTTCGCAATCAAGGAGAGAATAGAATAATATTCCAGTGGTTTGTTGGTAAATGGCGTTGCAGAAAGCAAGGTAACATTTCTACCGTCGTTCTTTTCTTGGATGTATTGCGCAGCCATCCAAGTATTGATACCCAACTTTGAAGTCTGCTGGTTTTGATTTCTAAAGTCTGAAGCAAATCGGCGGTCTTCTATTCTTACTTTTCCTACGATATGGTTCGCGTTGTGGACTTCGTCATAAGTCAGATGGTCAAAACCAAAGTCTTCCCAATCGTAAATCTTGCCACGCTTCATTTTACCCACCAGTTCTTTTTCTTTTTCCAGTTCTTTCTGAAAATCCCTTTCGCTGATGGTGTTTACACTTCTTAATTCATTTTCTGAAATATAGGAGAACTTGGAAGCCAGATTTTGGGTAATATTTTCAGAAAAACCGATATTGTTAAAACCCTCGTAAGTGACGATGGTGATTTCCCCATCCTTGTTGTCGAATTTTGAGAGGTCGAAGTCTTTTCCGAGATTTCCCAAGACATTCACTTTGGCTTCGGGAATGGTTTCAAAAATGGTTTCCACCCACTGTTTCAGAATGCTGTCATTGGGAACGACAATCAGCGGTCTTTTCGCATTTCCTCTTTCCATCGCTTCGTGCATGGACAGGATTCCAGACACTGTTTTTCCAAATCCCACTTCATGTGCAAGTAATCCGACACCTTTCGTGGTCTGCCTTCCGATTGAGGCTTTCTGAACTTCAGTTAATCTAAGTTCTCGACCTTTAAAATTCAAATGGATTTTTGAAAACAAAGGAAACTTTGAATAGTCCGGAACATAGATGTTGTTGTAGTTTCGGTTAAAATCATTGACAAAACGTTTGATACCTAACCAAGACCAGTTTAGGGAATGGTTTAATGTTGAGATTGGAAGAACGCCTAAGGAAGAACTGAAATCTGAAAAGAATTTTTTTGAGATATATGATATGTTTGTTAATGAAGAATCAATTAACAGTCAATGGAATTTCAGGACTCTTCAAAAAATGAAAACGCAGAAAAAAGTATTGGAAGAGTTTGACCATGATATTTCGTTTGAGAAATTTAATGAGCAATATCTTTCAAATTATCAGCGATATTTAGAAGGGAAGAATCACAAGAATTCAACAATTTCAAAAGAGCTTGCTGCATTGAAGTGGTTTTTGAAATGGGCTATGAAGAAAGGTTATACAAAAAGTGGAGAGTTTGAAAAGTTTAAACCAAAAATTAAAAATGTTCAAAAGAAAATCATTTTTTTGAACAAGTCTGAGTTAAAGAGATTTACTGAATATGAAATACCTACGGATAAAAGCTATCTTGAAAAAATAAGAGATGTTTTTTTATTTCAATGCTTTACGGGATTGAGATATTCGGATGTGTTTAATTTGAAAAGATCTGATGTAAAGGACGGTTACTTAGAGATAACAACACTCAAAACAGCAGATAATTTGATAATAGAATTGAATAGTTATAGCCGAAAACTTCTAAACAAATATATCGATGTAGAATTTGAGCATAATAAAGCTTTGCCTGTAATCAGTAATCAAAAAATGAACGATTATTTAAAAGAACTAGCTGAATTAGCTGAGATAGATGAACTAGTTACCCAAACTTATTTTAAAGGTAATGAAAGGATTGAAGAAGTTTTACCAAAATATTCACTTATGAGTACTCATGCTGGAAGGAGAACCTTTGTTTGCAATGCTTTGTCTTTGGGAATTCCACCTCAAGTGGTTATGAAATGGACAGGACATAGTGATTATAAGGCAATGAAGCCATATATTGATATTGCTGATGAAATAAAAGCAACAGCTATGGAGAAGTTTGATTCTTTTTAACGAAAATCTTTCTCGCCTAATAAGTGAATGAACAAAAATTCCTTGAAAGAAAAGTTTTTTTTAATAAGTTTAAAGTATCTTTGAAGATTGTGTACTAATTGTATGTAGTAATATGGCAACACTTGATATTCTTGAATTTCTTGATTTAGGTAGAGCAAAGTCTATTCAATCCGATAGTGAAAAACTATCGGATAGTGAAGCTGTTATCCTAAATGAAGTAAAAGAAAAAGATTTTGGTGTTGATTTAATTTATTTCAATACAGACGAAGAAACCAATAATAGTTTTCCTGCTGTTTTTCTGAAAAAAGTTGCAAATTTCAATGATGAAATATATTTAAAAGACATTGCTGAAGCACAACGTAAAATTTGGAACTACAAAAAAGTATTGTTTCTGTATGTATATTCGGAAACGGAAATCCGTATCTACAATTGCTCTGAAAAACCACTTATAGTAACCAAAGATGATTTTGATTACAAAAATGAGTTACAAGAAATTGAAATTAATTCCTATCAATATTCCGACAAACAACAGTTGCAAGAACTCAGTAAGCTATTTTCTAGAATTGCCATCGATACAGGAATTATCTGGACTTTAGAAGACGCGAAAATTGTTCGGGATAAAATAAATTTACAAAAAAGAGTTGATAAATATTTAGTAACCAGTTTGGTTAATACGGCTGAATATTTAAGGAGTCAAGGGTTAGAAATAGATTTCATTCATAAAATTATTCTACGGTCACTGTTCCTTTTATATCTTGAAGACAGAGGTGCTGCTGAAAAGGATTTTTATAGTCAAATCAAAAAAGATGCTGAATCATACTTTGATATTTTAGACGATGTAACAGCTACTTATGATTTATTCAAACGACTTGAAGATCATTTTAATGGGAATGTGTTTACACTGGAAGAAGACGAAAGTATTTCAAGAGAACAGCTTCAAATAATTAAAACTTGTTTCATTCGTGGGAAAGAAAAAAACAATAATCCTCAGTTATTTGACGATTGGAAGCAATTCAGACTTTTCAATTTCAAAATAATTCAAATTGAGTTGCTGAGTGAAATTTATGAAAATTTCTTAGCAGAAACCGACGCTACATTAAAAGAAGATTCTGGAACTTATTATACAGAAAACTGAATTCTCGTGACCAAAGGTCAGGTTCAGGTTTTTTCTACCTTAACTAACTTAAAAAAATACGAATATGGAAAAATTTGATGTAACTATTATAGGGTCTGGCCCGGGTGGGTATGTAAGTGCCATCCGTTGCGCCCAATTGGGATTAAAAGTGGCCATTGTTGAAAGGTACAGCACGTTGGGCGGTACCTGTCTTAACGTGGGCTGTATTCCGTCAAAAGCTTGGTTGGAAGCTTCTGAGCATTACTACAAACTCAAGCATCAATTCGAAAAATTTGGGATTGATGTTAAAGAGGCCAATGTCGATATCCTGAAAATGAACCAAAGGGTTCAAGATGTGGTACAGGAAATCATCAATGGCGTTGATTATCTGATGAAAAAGAACAAGGTCACCGTTTATGAAGGCCACGGTATCATCAAGGATAAAAATACTATTGAAATTAAGGGCGAAGATAAAACGGAAACCATAGAAACCGATAAAATCATCATTGCCACCGGATCCAAACCCGCTTCACTGCCCAATATTGAAATCGATAAAAAAAGGATAATCTCTTCCACCGAAGCCCTTGCCCTACGGGACATCCCCAAGCATTTAATGGTCGTTGGCGGCGGCGTTATCGGGGTCGAGATAGGTTCCGTATTCGCCCGCTTGGGTTCAAAGGTTTCTATAGTAGAATATTTTGATAGCCTCATTGCCACTATGGATGGCGCACTGGGACATCAATTGCACCGTTCCCTAAGGAAACAGGGAATTGATTTTTATTTGGAACATAAGGTGACAAATGCAACGGCAACTAATGGCAAAGTGGCGTTAAATGCGGAAAACCTTTCCAATAAAGAAGAAATGAATTTAGAAGGCGATTACTGCCTTATGGCCATTGGCCGAAAACCATACACCGCCAATTTAGGGCTTGAAAATATAGGAGTGGAAACCAATGAGAAAGGACAGATAAATGTAGATGAGAACCTCGAAACCAATGTCAAGGGAGTATATGCCATTGGGGATGTAATCCGAGGGGCAATGCTTGCCCATAAAGCCAGTGAGGAAGGCGTTTTTGTAGCCGAACGGATTGTTGGCCAAAAACCCCATATCAATTATTCGCTTATCCCAAATATCGTGTATACCCAACCAGAGGTTGCAGGAGTAGGATTGACAGAGGAAGAATTGAAGAAGGCCAATAAAACTATAAAAACAGGATCTTTTCCATTCAAGGCCAATGCAAGGGCAAAAATAAGTATGGATACCGATGGCTTTATCAAGGTTATAGCCGATAAACAGACCGATGAGATATTGGGCGTGCATATGATAGGCCCCCGCATTGCAGACAGTTATACCGAAGCGGTGGTGGCAATGGAGTTTAGGGCATCTGCCGAAGATGTTGCACGGATGTCGCACGGGCACCCCACATTTTCCGAGACCTTTAAAGAAGCCTGTCTGGCAGCTACCCAAGACAGGGCATTGCATATTTAATATAGGAGGGCTTTGTATTAAATGATGCAGTAGCTGTAATTCAACATAACTTAAATTGTATTAAGTATCAGTTACTGGTCTAAAAAATGAAAGATTATTTTTTAAAGATGTAAAGAACATGACAGCTATTCCGAAAGGCAAAAACTTTGATAGTAGTTTGATACTACTTCGTGACGGCTATGAATTTATTCAGAAAAAGCGTGAAAAGCTTGGGACTGATATTTTTAGAACCCGCTTAATGTTAAAGAAAGCAATTTGCATCAGTGGAAAAGACGCCGCGGAGGTTTTCTATGATACTGAAAAGTTTCAACGCAAAGGAGCTACTCCTAAAAGGGTGCAAAAAACATTATTCGGCCAGAAGGGCGTCCAGACATTGGATAATTCAGCACACAGGCAAAGAAAAGAAATGTTTATGTCTTTGATGAAACCGGATAGCCTTCGAAGGTTCCTGGAATTTCAAAAAAGCTACTGGGAAACATACATTAGTAAATGGGAGAAAGAAGAGCAAATTACCTGTTGTGCATTTACAAATTAAATAAAAAAAAAGATTGTTCAATTGACTTAAAAGTCGTATATTTAATTGAA
>DLND01000179.1 GCA_002476905.1 Flavobacteriales bacterium UBA7519 | reverse complement strand
CTTTTTGCTGACGATTTACAAAGCAGATTCTTTAGTGCAAGTAGGGTTGCAATTCACTAGCAGAACAAAAGATTTTCCTTTAGAAAAAGCCTATTTTACAAAATGTAAAGGAATACTTGAATTTCATCAAAAAAATTACGTTGAAGCAATTGGTAAACTTAATAGTGCCTTACCAATCTTGAAAAAAAATAATGATTTTGCATGGATTTCAGTTGCTGACTTTTATATTGGAAAAAGTTATGTGGGAATGGGAGATCAAGCGAAGGCTATAAAACAATTTGAAAAGGTAGATTCTATTTTTCAAATGCATTCTTTCATCGTTCCAGAACTCAGAGAAAATTATGAATTATTAATAAAATTCTGCAAAGAAAAAAAAGATTATAAGCAAGAGTTGTATTACACTAATAATTTGCTTCGAGCCGACAGTATTTTAACGAAGGACTTTCCATACCTCTCTGCAAAAATTCATAAAGATTACGATACTCAAATTTTAGAAGATGCTAAAATTAAACTTGAGAATCAAAATCATTGGAGTCTACGTGCAATTTTTCTATTAGTTTTTGTAGTTGGAATACTTTTATTTACTGCTTGGAAACTTTATAAAAAGGAAAAGAATATTAGAATAAAATATTCCGAGTTAGAGGTAAAATTACTAAACCATCAAAAATCAGAACCATTAATTTCTTACGAAAACATACCTCAAAAAAGTAAATCTTTAATAAGCAAGGAAGTATTTGCAGATTTGGAAAAAAAACTAGATCAATTTGTGATTTCAAAAAACTTTAAGGAAAATGGATTAACGCTTCCACAACTTGCGGAGAATTTCGGAACTAACACAACTTATCTTTCACAATACATTAATGATGTGAAAGGAATGAATTTTAATAAATACCTATCAACATTAAGAATTAATTACATTACCGAGCGTATGTATAATAATCCTAAAGTTTTGGGGTACTCTGTACAGGGATTAGCAGATGAATGTGGAATTTCTTCCAGGCAAAATTTTTCGGATTTGTTTTTAGAAATTAACGGGATTCGTCCGACGGATTTTATTAAGCAAAGAAAAAAAGAATTAGAACATAAGTGATTTTATCTCTATTATTTAATTATTTTCCACCTAAAAATACCATTTCATTCCTCCCATTATGTAACCATGCATCGCGCTTATTTTGCTCTCTTCTATACCTTGGGAGGAAACCATGTTGCTAATAAATTGAAAGTTATTTAAATTTAATACATTATTAAATAACATGTTAAATTCAAAATTAGAATTTTCTTTACGATAAGACACTTGCCCACCTAAAAGAAAATTTTCCTGTTTATTTTTTGGTGTTTTCTGCATGAGATAATCGCCCAAAACATTAGCAATAACGGCCTTATTGATATTCGTTCTGAAGCCTAAAGAGACTTTTATGCTTTCCTGCGTAGAGGAAACATCAAAAAGAGTCTGGTTATGAGTAGTTTCTGAATATCTTTATAGCTATAATACAATGTTCCTCCGATCTTGCTGTAGGACAAAGTGCCATTGATTCTCAGGTTTTGTAAAGTTCCTGAAGATATATTGAGGAGTTTTTTGACCTCCGAGGTGCGAAGCCATAATTTTTGTTCAGGATTATTATCCTTGAGCAAAAGTCTAATTGCTTCCAACAGTTCAGTTTTAAACTCCTGGAGATCCTCTTTGGTGATAATGGATATTCCCATAATTTTGAAATTGTTTTGTTCGACAAATTTTCAAAATCACAAGAAATATCTTTCGGTAGTTCTTCGTTACTACCGAAAGATTCTGCTTTATCTGCGATGAATAAGCATATTAAAAAAAGGAGATAATTTGAATTATATATGAAAACTAAAAAAATGTGGCAAGAGTTAACATTTATTGTACTCTATCTGCTTTGTATCTTAAAAAAATCAGTCTAAAAAGCATGTCAAATGTCCAAATTATCCAGATATTGCTCAAAATTTTGTTGTAGCAAATGCAAAAATTTGGTTCTATCGGTCTTTCGTAGTCGTATTTCACCTAAAGTTTTGTGATAATTGCCCAAATTGATATTCAATGCATTTTCAGCCCAACGGAAAATTTCTGCGAGATCAGCATGACCTCCGTTAAAACATTTAGTTTGATGAAGCGAATAGAGCAACTCGATAAGTGCAACTTTCGGAGCCGTCCATTCCAGATTTTTAATTTGTGCAATTGATTTTTCTACGCTTTCCTCTGCATTAATCTTCTGTATCAAATAATGTTCTAGAAGGTCATTCGCAAGAATTTGAGAAACGATATGGTCGTGTGATGTTGAAAATTCTTCATCGTAGCTGTAAAGTTCCGGACTGAGCTTAAGCTTAAAGTCAAATTTAAAACGGACAAAATACTTTTTGTCCAAGTAGGTGGATTTTCGGCGGTAGTAACTGATAAAGTCTTTTTGTTCATTATAAAAATATAGAAGACCTGCTCTTTCGTTTTCATAATATGATTTTAAAGCCGTAGCGTCAGCATAAGGTCTTGCAGCTTCTATTGATAGAACTTTTGAATAGTAAATATAGAGCGCTACAAACTGAGGTTTGGTGTTTTTAAAGAAGTAAATTTCGTCACTCCAGTCTAAAAACTTATATTGGGCTAAAATAGCTTTCAAACTCCTAATAGCTTTATCAGTTTCCATTAATATCTCTTCAGCCCGAAAGATGATGTCAAGATCACTTCTGTTGATCTGGTCTATTGACATTGTTAAATTCTTCCACAATTGATCAATTCTTTTTCTAAAAACTTGTCGGTTCATAAACGTACTTTTAATGTTATTGACGTAAAAATCGACTAATAATAAAAATTTGGAATTCAGTGTTCCATAGTAATTTTGATTTCCCACTTATGTATTGCGAAGACTGTATTGATTTATAAAATATCTATAAATTCTATTATCATATATTTATTATGCCATTATATTCAACATATTAAAAACAGTATATAGATGCTCATATTTATAAATTTTCTATGTAAAATTTATAAATATGAGCATTAAAGATTATTTACAAGACCTGTGCTTTTCTAAATTCGCTCTATTAATTAAAAAATAATTACTAAAATTTGAAGGTTTATTTAGCAACAGGTAAAAAATGTACCGTAAGTGGTGAATGGGAAATTCAAGGGACTATTAGTACTGTTGTCTATATCTCTAAAGGAGAGATAATGCCACACTACTGTGGTCACAATGTTCGCTGGGTTTTAATTAGAAGTGGATAAAAAGTTTGGAGATGAATTAACAAGGTTGGAAATCGTGATGTTAACAAATTAAATAGATAACTACTTCTAAATAGTCTCATTAAGTTCCTGATTTCTTTTCCGTATGAATTCAAGTGGAGATAGCCCATTATTTTCATGGAAGGCTTTGGAGAATATTCTGGTGTCTTTGAAGCCACATTCTTCACTTAGTGCTTTGATTGAATATCTACGCCACGATTTATTTTCATATAATTTATGCGTTATATATTTTATTCTTAATTCATTTAAATAGGCATTGAAATGACATCCTTTACGATCATTTATAATTTCTGATAAATAGGTCGTATTTGTTTTTAATTTTATTGCCAGTTTATTCAGCGTCATGTTTTTTTCAAGAAAAAAATTCTCTTCTTCTAGTGCTGAGAGCTTAGATAAAAGATCATTTGCTTTTTTTTCGTTGAGTTTTGAGCTCTTAAGATTGTGATCATCTATATTATCACCAAACTTTTGGGCTGTATCGGCTTCCATTTTTGCCAATAAATCATTATATTTTGCATGAATTCTTTTTCCCTTTTTCCATCTCGAATATAGTATCAGGAACACAACTAAAAGAGAAAAAAATAATATAGCTGCTATCCGGTATCCATTTGCACTAGACATTTCCAATCTTCTTTTAGCTTCCAGTAAATCTCTAGTATCATATCCCTTATGAATTTTGTCAGATAGGTATTTAAAATCAGTGGAAAGAACATGATATACCTTAAGCAACTGGCTTGTATAGTAAAGCTCCATTTTGTTGTTACCTGCTTTTTTGTAATAATTGATCAAAATCTCGAAATTTTCTCTTACCTCTGGTAATATGAACTCATGCTTTTTAAATATGGAATCAACCTTTTTAAAATATTCAACAGCTTCAACCATTTCGTTTTTGTACAGCAAGCTTTTGCCTTTGTAGAAATATATTGCTGAAGCATTAGTAAAATCATCTTTCTTTTCTACTCCTACTAGAGCATTGTTGAAATTGGAAATCGCTTTATCGTAATTCTTATTTTTAAAGGCAATAATGCCTTGTAATTTGTAAAAGTAACTTCTTTCTATATAAAAGTCTATATCTCCTGATGTTTCTCTAAGACCTTCAGTAACTAATAAGGCAGCCTCTTTCAAACGGGAAAGTTCAATAAGGCATGCAATATTTTGATGAAGGCTGTTTAGGTAACCTTTCTTGTTATTATAAGACAAATTAGGAAGATCCGTAGAAATCTTTTTATTGCTATAATACTTTCTGCATTTTTCAAAAAGTTCTAATGATTCATCACAATGACCAAGATAGCTTTTTACTACTGCGATGTGATAGAGATTTTTATAATAAAGATATTCATCTTTCGTACCTTCTAAATAATTCCAGGCTTTCAGATATTCATCCAACGCCAATTTGAATTTTTTGTAGTTAAAGTAGTAGATCGTACCCTTAGTTAGATAAGAAGCCCCAATTAAATCTCTGTTGTTGCTTTTATTTGCTGCCTCTACCATACTATCAGCATATTGCAGTTTGCTATTTGGAGAAAAACTTGTAGCGTCTTTATATGCTTGAGTCAATTCAGTAAAGTTTTTCTCTTTCTTGGCTTTTTTAATATATGGTTTGAGAAATTGAAACGCCCTGACATCATTTTCTTCAAAATTATCATAACGAATTCTATAATCAGAAAATTCCTGACCGTTCAACAAGAAACATGAAAAAGCTAAAAAGAATAAAATTTTTCGCAAAATAATTACAATATTAATAATACTAATTTAAGAAATTGCGCTTATACATCAAATATAGAATAATCTAAACAAGTGTTTGCTAATTTAAACAAAGATTGAATAATACAGTCATAACTTGGCAATTATAACTTCGAAAGAACCTTAATAATATAAACTTTTTTTTCCCCTTATTTTTACATCAATTCACAATACATCTTCATTTTTTTCATCAAAATTAAATGTGTTCAATAATCAGAAAACCGCTTCTATAGACCTATTACAAATTAGATTTTAAAACACTGATAATCATATTTTTACAAATTATTCAAGATAGGCATATTTATAAATTTTCTATATAAAATTTATAAATATGCCTAT
>DLND01000180.1:3864-4686 GCA_002476905.1 Flavobacteriales bacterium UBA7519 | reverse complement strand
ATCAATTCCAGTTAAGAATTTTAGAAATGAGAATCCAATATTAACTTTAGGAAATATTAATGACAATCAAGTATTTAAAAAAGAAAAGTCAGTTTCAAATAAAATTCCTGAAAAAGAATTAATTATAAAAAAAGAACAACCACAGATTGTTTCTAAACCAGAAGAGCAATTGGCTCAAACTGATATTCAAAAACCAAGAGAAAAAGTAAAATATGTGTCTTCGTCGGATTTACTTTTCGGAGTAGAAATCGATAAAGCTAAAACTGAGACACCTAAATCTGCAATGGGAATTAATACCATAAAACCAAAAAATGATTCTGATTTTCCTAATCCAAAACGTATTAAACTCTTTGGAATTACGCTCTACGAAAAAGATTCTATAACAACTAAATAATTAAACTATGAAATTCAAAATTCTACTTTTGGCAATGCTTTCCAGCTTTGCTACAGCCCAAACCACGCTCGAAAATCAGATGAAATCTTATACCGAGAAAGTGAATGACATTGTTTCGACTGAAAAAGCAAATATGAAATTCGAAATCGATAAAATCGATGAAGCTTTTGCATCCGGAAGAATCACAAAAGAGGAACAAATTGCTCAGAAAGAATCTGTTTCCAAAAGATACGAAACAATGATCAATGATAAAATTGAAAACGAAAGGAATCATTTGGACGAAATTACCAAGGAAACTGTCAAAGAATCCATTTATGACAAACCTTTCAACGGAAAAACCGCTTCACAAACAGAACTGTCTTTGGGTGGAAATGGATTGTCGGTTTCAATCAAAAAGAAAGACCAATCTCCAAAGGAATATATCAATC
>DLND01000180.1:0-3765 GCA_002476905.1 Flavobacteriales bacterium UBA7519 | reverse complement strand
AAAAGGCAGTTTTAATCCTTTCGAGAACGATTCTGAGATGAGAATCGGGAACTCGCACAGCGTTGAAGTTCAGTTCAGAAAAGACAAACAGTTAGGAAGCTTCACAAGTCCGTGGATTTTGCGATACGGTCTGGCTTACAGAACAGATACTTATATGCCAAAACGTCCAGAAGTTTTTGTTCAGGAAAATTCGCAATTATTTCTTGACGCTTTTGAAGAAGGAAGACTGAAACGTTCCAAATTGAGAAATGTTTATCTGACTTTACCAATTGAATTTCAGTTTTATCTTAATCCAAAATATACTGAATATGACGGGAAACAATATCTGGATGTAAGAAAAAAAATGTGGAAAATAGGAGCTGGAGCTTATGCTGGAATCAACACGAGAAGCATTGTGAAAGTGAAATATTATAATGAAAATGATAATTTCAAAAAATATGATTATACTTTGGATGATGGCGTGAATGCGTTCTTATTCGGAGGGAAATTCAGCTTGGGTTATGGAGGTGTTAATTTATTTATCAAAAAAGATTTCACTCCAATTTTCAATAACAAAGCGAACTTGCCAAACAAAAACGGAATCCAAATCGGAATCGAAATTGCCAATATTGATTTTTAATTGATAATATTTTCATAGAACATTTTTTATTATTTTCTTATTAAAAGCATACTTTGTAAAATGTATGCTTTTTTATTTCCCTAATATTTGTACGATAAATATAAGGCTGATAACTGAAATAATTATCCATAAAATAAAGCCTTGAAGAATGGGTTTTACACCTACAGTTTTTATTCTTTTCCATGATAAATTGGAACCAATTAAAAATAATGTTAACGTAAGTCCTATCTTGGAGAATTCAACAATGTATGGGCTAAAATTATCAATGAAGCTAAAGTAAGTTTTTAAAATTATTGCGAGTACAAATAAAAAAATGAAATATGGAATTTTGATTTTATTACTGCTGTTTTTAAATAAAAAGGAAGATAAAAAGGTTATTGGAATAATCCATAATGATCTTGTCAGTTTGATTGTCGTAGCAATTTGAAGGGCTTCACCTCCAAATTTAGATGCTGATCCTACAACAGAACTGGTATCGTGAATAGCAATTGCAGACCACAACCCAAACTGTGATTGACTAAGATGTAATAAATTTCCAATTGGAGGGAACAGAAATAAAGCTATAGAATTGAGAATGAATATCACGCCCAATGATACACTGATTTGTTTTTCCTCTGCATTTACAACAGGAGATAATGCTGCAATCGCACTTCCTCCACATATTGCAGTTCCCGCAGAAATAAGAAACGAGGTAATTTTATCTGTTTTAAATATTTTGCCAAGAATAATCCCCAGCAATAATGTTCCAAAAATAGAAACCATGGTAACAAAAAAACCTTCTTTACCTGCTTTCAAAGCTGTAGCGGCATTCATTCCAAACCCTAATCCTACAATTGATATTTGTAATAAATAGTGCGTTATTTTATGATTCTGCTTTGGATAAGGATTTTGAGTAAATTGCGCAAAAATGATTCCTGCAAATAGAGCAACAGGTGGTGAAAAAAGTGGAGTTAAACACAGTGCTGCAATTCCTATGAAAATTATTTTTTCATAAACTGATTTTAAACTTTGATCTATCATCACATCAAATTTTATGATGCAAAGTTGTAAAAGCTAAAGATGAAAAGGAAATACAAAATAGTTATTCGCTATAACTTTAAGTTATGATTTTCTGAAAATCGTATAAACAGATCGGCCTCTTTTGTAATTTCACCTTGTTTTTTTATAAAGTAATAATATCTTTCAATATTAAGATCTTCTATATCAATTATTTTGAGTTTTCCGGATTTTAATTCTTCAATTATAGCCGACAAAGAAATAAAAGTGAATGCATTAGAAAATAGAAGATAGTTCTTGATACTTTCATTATTTTCAAGAATAATTTCAATATTAAGATCCGTTAGTTTGATGTGATGTTTTTTTAATTCTGCTGCTATCACCTCCAAAGATCCCGAGCCTTGTTCACGATAAATAAAACTTAATTTCTTCAGCTCTTCCAAAGTAATTAAAGGTTTTATTATAGTATCATTCTGAGTACTCAAAACCATTTCATCTTTCAAAAAAGGATTATAAATCAAACCACTTCTTTTAGTTTTGCCTTCAACAATCCCGATATCTATAATATTTTCAGCTAATAGATTTTCAATATTTTCTGTGTTAGCTGTATGGATATCAAGCGAAATGTGAGGGAAAGTAGATTTGAACAATGCCAAGTATTTGGGCATAATATACTGAGCTGCGGTTGTACTGATTCCCATTCTTAAAAATCCACGATGTTCTTCATTCAGATAAGATATTTCTCCTTGTAGTTCTTGATAACTGGCTGAGTTTTTTTCTGCATAATTTAAAAGTAATCTGCCCTGAGGAGTCAACTGGATTTTGTTCCCGTTTCTCTCAAATAATCTACAATTAAAATATTGCTCTATTTCTTTTATATGTTTGGTCACGGCTGGTTGAGAAATGGATAATTCATTTGCCGCTTTTGTAAAATTCAGTCGTCTTGCGACTGTGTAAAAAACCTTTAATCTAAAATCAAACATTATGTGTTGAATTTATTTTTTCCAAATAGATTTTCTAAATTAATAAAAAATTAGACGTTTAAATGAATTAAAGTCTGAAATTATTTTCTTAATCAAAGAAATAGGCTTTTGCAGATGTATGTTTTTTTATTTACATTGCCAAACAGGATTTAAGAATGAAAAATTTACAGTTAATCGGATTGTTTTTGGTTGTGGCAGGCAGTTTTTTGCCTTTGGTTCATATTCCAATCGTTGGAAACTGGAATTATTGGAAAGTAGACAACACACTTGCGATGGCGGTTTGGGGATTTTCTTTATTGACGCTGATTTTCATTCTAATTGACAAAAGTAAATTCGTGAAAATAATGGCATTTTTAATGATATTGCTTTTTGTTTTCACAATCGTTGCTATTAAGTTGAAATCTTTGGATTATTTCAGCTTTTTACCATTCAAATCCTGGCAGTCAACATTTGCCGGAATCGTCAAATTATCTTGGGGATGGTTCATCGAATTTTTGGGAGCAACCTTAATTTTAATAGCATCAAGAAAAAATAGAATTGAACCACAAAGACACAAAGATTTACACTAGGAACACAATTAATTTTAAAATTAATGAAGTTTGTGAACTTTGTGAGAAACTTTGTGAACCTTGTGTTTAAAATAGAATATCAAAACAAAAAATTAAAAATATTATGAAAGAAGTATTCATTGTATCAGCGGTCAGAACGCCAATGGGAAGTTTTATGGGAAGTCTGTCGGGCGTTCCTGCAACACAATTGGGAACTGCTGCGGTAAAAGGAGCTTTAGACAAGATCAACCTGGACCCAAGTTTGGTAGAAGAAATTTATATGGGCAATGTTTTGCAGGCTGGCGAAGGTCAGGCTCCGGCAAGACAAGTTGCTTTGGGTGCGGGTTTATCTAATCATACACCATCCACAACCATCAATAAAGTTTGTGCTTCCGGAATGAAAGCTGTTACAATGGCAGCTCAGGCAATCAAGGCTGGTGATGTTGACATTATCGTTGCCGGCGGAATGGAAAATATGTCAAGCGTTCCTCATTATCTTGACGGAAGAAACGGTGTGAAATTGGGTGACATCAAAATGCAAGATGGCTTAGTAAAAGACGGTTTGACTGATGTTTATAACAAAACGCATATGGGCGTTTGTGCTGAAATATGCGCAAAA
>DLND01000197.1 GCA_002476905.1 Flavobacteriales bacterium UBA7519 | reverse complement strand
TACTTTCTTAAGGGCAGCTTTGGAAACTTTCACTTCCTCAGCAAGATCGAAGATCTGAAGGATTTCCTTATCAGACTCATAACCAATAGCTCTTAATAAAGTTGTTAATGGTAATTTTTTCTTACGGTCGATATACGCGTACATTACGTTATTGATATCCGTAGTAAACTCCATCCAAGATCCTTTGAAAGGGATAATTCTTGAATAATAAAGCTTGGTACCGTTGGCGTGGTAAGTCTGTCCGAAGAATACACCAGGTGAACGGTGCAACTGCGTAACGATAACCCTCTCAGCACCATTGATGATGAAAGATCCGCTTGGCGTCATATAAGGAACTGGACCTAGGTAAACATCTTGCACAACAGTCTGGAAATCTTCATGTTCCGGATCTGTACAATATAGTTTAAGTCTAGCTTTAAGAGGAACTGAATAAGTCAAACCTCTTTCCACACATTCATCGATAGAATATCGTGGAGAATCTACCAGATAATCCAAAAACTCCAGTACAAACTGGTTTCTGGAATCTGTAATTGGGAAATTTTCCTGAAAAGTCTTGTAAAGAGACTCATTCAAGCGTTGCTCAGGAAGCGTGTCCAACTGGAAAAAATCCTTGAAGGACTGGATTTGGATGTCCAAAAAGTCAGGTGTCTCGATTCTACCTTTCGCTGAAGAAAAGTTGATTCTTTCATTGCCCTGAAGTTTAGGAGCGGCCTGTGTTTTACTCATAAAATTATAAGAAAAATGGGTTAAAAAATATTTTGATTAAAAAAATATCAGAAAGAAGAAAGAGAAAGAGAAAAAAGAAAGACTATGATGTTTGGCGCTATCAGAATTAGTCTTGGTTCTTGATTCTTGATTCTTGATCTAATTTCTAACTGCAACGCCGGTATATCTTTTCACGGCGTAATGCAAAATATTTTTATTTATTTTGACGATAATGAGAATCAACATCTATAAAACACGAAACCTCTTTCAAAACTGAAAGAGTTGATATTCAATATTTTATTGATGTATTAATAATTATTAGCGCCAAAACGAGTGCAAATTTAGGAAAATTAATTCGCTTTCACAAGTAAAAAACCATCTCCGGAGAGATGGTCTGTTATAAAGTTTAAGCTTACTGTTAAGATTATTTGCCCAAAAAAACTTAATTTTTTTTAAATATAAATCCATCTAATTAAGTTATGATGGACCTTTTAATTATATGCAAATAAGTATTTGTAACTATTATAACATTAAGTAATTACTACAGATTGCGGTCTAAATTTGTATGCTTCATAATAGCGCTAACATCAGTGCTGACAATCAATTTTTAAAAAATTAACAAATTTTTGCTAAACAATCATTTAACTTCGCTTTCGTTTTTACTGAAACATAGCAAATAATTTTATTGTGATAAGAATTTTTTATCAATGCTTTGTTCGTCTTTATTTAATATTTAGAAATAATATACCAGTTTGTGCCATTACTCTGCACGGTTATTCCACTGTTTCCAACTGCACCGTTTAAAGGATAATTTGTAATACTGGCACCGTTCAAAAAAATTGGAGAATTGATGGACATTGGAGTTCCGTTATAAACAATATGGTAGATTTTTCCAGGTGTATCAGCAGCGGGAGGCAGACTGATGTTGCCAGTTGTCAAAATAGTGTAGTCTGTAGGTAAAAGCATTCCATTTTTAGACGCTATATTGTTATGAGAACCTGGCAAACCTCTAAAACTGCCCAGTACTCCATTATCATCTACTACTACCGTTTTAGTAGCTGTAAATGTCTGTGTTGGTTGAGGAACTACCGCCGTAGTAGCGGGCAAGGAAGATGCTCCGCCAGGAGTGGTATAGATACTGTTAGTGGCACCGGAAACTGGTAAATTTCTAATTCTGAGTGCTCCGCCAATATCTAATGTTTCTGAAGGATTTTTAACATTAAATCCGAAAAGGCCCTGATCTGTTATTTTAAACCCATAATATGTAGCTCCGCCGGCTCTGGTATGCGGAATGATATTAAAGGAATTACTCGTGAACATGTTGGGATTATTATCAACGCTAAAAATTAGACCCATATCACCACCATTAGAAATGGAACTGAAAGAACCACCTCCTAAATTTTCTGCAAATCCGAACCAGGGGTTAACAATCATTAACAATATTGCGGTAAGAGCCGTAAATCATCATCCCGTTTGCGGATCCCACAGCGTCGTAGACTGATAAAATTCCATTGGTAGCGTTGCCGTTGACGCTCACCCTTCCCCTTTGATAAATATCCTGATTATTTGCCGTAGCCGGCTGTCCGGTTTTCTGGTTATACCAAGGCTCCACATAATTAGCGGTAGAAGATAATTTTTGCCAAATAGTCCCGTCGAAATAATAATATCCTGCTGAAGTAACATTAATAGTTTGTCCAGCTGGAGAAGTATCCGGTAATGTGGCATACACAATGCTTCCGGTTTGAGCTGTGGTATAGTTTTTAGCGCGCAGTTGATTGCCCGTAATTCTTGGAGCTATGATACCATCAAGCTTCGCAGTATCAGCAGCAAATCCATTAACATCTAAAGTTGCAGCTGGAGTCGTAGTGTTGATTCCAACATTACCATTTTGCCCTTGCAGGAAGTGGATAGACAGCAAAATAATTGAAATTGTTAATGTTTTTTTCATCATAAATTTTTATTCAAAGTTAATATATTTTTATAAAAGAAACATTATAAAATATATGTAACCGCGCCTTAAAGTTTTTAACTTTCAAAAATTCTTTTATCAACTGATCTGCGCAGCGCTCCATTTAAAAACGTTACAGAGGTTTAATAGATAAAAATTTAAGCAAAAAAAAGGAGATTGCATTGTAACAACCTCCTAATCTTCATCTAGTAAAAGAATTATTTCAATTCTACTTCAGCACCAGCTTCTTCAAGTTGTTTTTTAAGCGCTTCAGCTTCGTCTTTTGGAATACCTTGTTTGATTGGAGCAGGAGCACCATCTACGATATCTTTAGCTTCTTTAAGACCAGCACCAGTTAAATCTTTTACCAATTTAACAACAGCTAATTTAGAAGCACCAGCTGATTTAAGAATTACATCGAATTCTGTTTTTTCTTCAGCAGCATCACCTGCACCACCTGCNNAGCAGCTGGCTCAATTCCGTACTCATCCTTAAGGATAGCAGCTAATTCGTTTACGTCTTTTACTGTTAAGTTTACTAGCGTTTCAGCTAAATTTTTTAAATCTGACATTGTTGTAATGTTTTTGTTGATTATTTGAATTATTTTTTGAGTGTCTAATTATTCTGCAGCTGGAGCATCTCCTTCTGCAGCAGCTTCCGGAGCTTCGGTAGCTGGAGTTTCTTCCGCAGCAGGTGCAGCTTCTTCAGCTTTAGCTTCTACTGTTTCAGGTTTGTTTTGCAAAGCAGAAAGTACGTTTCTGATTGGAGACTGAAGTAATCCGATGATTTCACCGATCATTTCTTCTCTAGACTTGATGTTAGCCAAAGTCTCAAGATTATTGTCACCAACATAGAAGGTTTCCTGAACAAAGGCAGACTTAAGCGCCGGCTTTTCTTCTTTCTTTCTGAAGTCTTTGATTAATTTTGCCGGAGCATTAGCTGTTTCTGAAATAAGAACCGCTGAGTTACCTTTGAAAGACTGGAACATCTCAGAGAAGTCAACACCGTCAATTTGCTCCATTGCTTTTTGCAAAAGTGTATTTTTTACAACTTTCACTTTGATATTATTTTTGAAAGCCTGTCTTCTGAAGTCAGAAGATTTTCCGGCGTTCAAACCTTCTAGATCTGCTACGTAAACTACTTTTGCATCCTGAAGCAAATCTTTGATCTCTTGTATCGCTACAACTTTTTGGTCTTTTGTCATTGTCTTTAGGATTAAAATTAGTTAACAGATTTAGTATCGATTGCAATTCCTGGGCTCATTGTAGAAGACAAATAGATTGACTTCACATAAGTACCTTTTGCAGCAGTCGGCTTCAACTTGATTAATGTCGAGATTAATTCCTGAGCATTTTCTTTAAGTTTAGCAGCATCGAAAGACACTTTACCGATACCAGCGTGGATGATACCATATTTATCTACTTTGAAATCGATTTTACCAGACTTCACTTCAGAAACTGCTTTCCCGATTTCCATCGTTACAGTACCTGATTTAGGGTTTGGCATCAGACCTCTTGGTCCTAATACTCTACCCAATGGTCCTAATTTACCCATTACAGCTGGCATTGTTACGATAACGTCAACATCTGTCCAACCTTCTTTGATTTTTTGCAAATACTCATCAAGACCAACATAATCAGCACCAGCTTCTTTAGCTTCTGCTTCTTTATCCGGAGTTACAAGAGCAAGAACTTTCACGTCCTTACCTGTTCCGTGAGGAAGAGATACTACACCTCTTACCATTTGGTTTGCTTTTCTTGGATCTACACCTAGTCTAACAGCGATATCTACAGACGCGTCAAACTTTGCGAAATTTACTTCTTTTACCAAAGCAGATGCTTCGTCAAGATTATAAATTTTGTTCTTTTCTACTTTGCTTAAAGCTTCTTTTTGCTTCTTCGTTAATTTTGCCATTTCTCTAAGTTTTAAGCGTTAGTTGGTTTAGTTCCTGTTACTCTCAATCCCATAGATCTAGCAGTACCTGCAACCATAGAAAGAGCTGAATCCAAAGTAAAGCAGTTAAGATCTGCCATCTTATCTTCAGCAATCTTTTGAACCTGAGCCCAAGTTACAGCACCTACTTTGTTTCTGTTTGGTTCTCCGGAACCTCCTTTGATTTTTGCAGCATCCATCAACTGGATTGCAGCAGGAGGGGTTTTGATTACGAATTCAAAAGATTTGTCTTCGTACACAGTAATTACTACTGGCAAAACCTGCCCAGGCTTATCCTGAGTTCTTCCGTTAAATTGTTTACAAAACTCCATGATGTTCACACCTGCAGAACCCAAAGCTGGACCTACTGGTGGAGAAGGGTTAGCAGCGCCACCTTTCACCTGAAGTTTTACCATTTTAAAGACTTTTTTAGCCATTTTTTGTTTTTTAAATTTGAATAATTAATGAGTTTGGAAGCATTTATTATTCAGCAGGTTATCCATTCTCACATTAGAAAACCCACTTTTCGGTTTGCAAAAGTATTAATATTTTTTGAATCTGCAAACAGAAATTATATATTTATTGTAAATTAGTAAAAAATAAGTACTTGTATTATAGTGCAATACAACCACTCAAAAAATTTGATTTAAGTTAATTTCATTTTTGCCAAAGCAGGAAATTATACAAACTTCTATGCCAAGTTAACCATTCGTGATATGTTTCTGGAGATATGTAAGATTTCAATGGAATCTTTCTCTCCCTGAATTCTTTTTCTAAAATAGTTTTAAAATTAATAAAACGCTCATTCTCAAGACTCCCAATACTTAAGAAAAATTTTTGTTTACTAAAATTCTCTGTTTTTATTTTAGCGAACTTATCTTCTATTACATTACTGTATAGCACAGGACTAAACATCTCAACTTTTGAAAACACTTCTGGATAATCTGTCCCAATTTTGAAAGCTTGATAGCTGCCTTTTGACAAACCTGCGATGCTTTTTTTTGCAAGAAAAAATTCTTTTTCTAATTCTGGTAAAACTTGATTTATCAATTCTTTTTCTATTAATGTAATCTCAGACAAAGTCTCATCTTCTAAATTTTTGTAAGAAATCTCGCTCTTTATATCATCAGAATAGTCTTACCTTGCGCAATGATACTTTTCAAAAAAAACAATGAAAATCACTTTTACAGATTTTCTCAATCAATACAGAATTGAAAAAGCATGTCATCATATTCTACAAGGCAAAAGTGTATCAGAAAGCTGTTATAGTACGGGATATAATAATATTTCTTATTTCAATAGAGCTTTCAAAAAATATGTTGGCAAAACACCTACTGAATTTAATAATGAGATGATAAAATAGAAAAACACCTAAGAAAATTCTTAGGTGTTTTATATATTTTGTAAAAGTAATTATACTTTTTCTACTTGCATAAAGCTCAATTCCATTGGTGTTTTTCTTCCGAAGATAAGAACCGAAACTTCGATTTTCTTTTTGTCTTCAAGAATCTTTTCAATAGTTCCATTGAAACCGTTGAAAGGTCCGTCCACAACTTTTACATTTTCACCAACAGTAAAAGGTATTTCTACATCTGTAGCAAACTCGGAAAGCTCATCCATCCTTCCAAGCATTTTGTTAACTTCAGATTTTCTCATTGGAACAGGATCACCTCCTTTTGTCAGACTAAGGAAGGAAATCACACCTGGAATATTTTTAATCACGTGAGGTACTTCACCAATCAGATTCGCTTCTACCATAAGATAACCAGGATAATATGGTTTCTCTTTCGGAACTTTTTTACCGTTTCTGATTTGGATTACTTTTTCCATAGGAATAACTACTTGAGTAACATAAGAATCCATACCTAATCTGTGGATCTCGTTCTCAATATAGTTCTTAACCTTATTTTCCTGTCCGCTAATAGCTTTCAGCACATACCATTTCATATCGCTCATATGGAAAGTAATTTGGATTAGTTGAATAGATTAATAAACGTCGCAATAAAATTCTTGATAGTTACACTAAATAAAGAATCTACTCCAAATGTAAATAAAGCAAGAAGCACAGTCGTAATAGCTACAACAATTGTAGAAGACTGCAGATCTGGCCATTTTGGCCATTCTACCTTATCTTTAAATTCTGTATAAGAACCTTTTAGAAAACTAATTAATGAGCTCATATTTTATTTTTGCACGGGCACAAGGATTCGAACCCTGATCAACGGTTTTGGAGACCGGTATCCTACCATTGGACGATGCCCGTAGATTAAAAAGTTCCGAAAGCTTCCTTTCGGAACTTTTTATATTTGATTAAATTAGTCTAGGATTTCAGTTACCTGACCAGAACCAACTGTTCTACCACCTTCTCTAATTGCAAATCTAAGACCCTCGTTAAGAGCGATTGGTTGTAACAATTCTACGGTAATTTCTAAGTTATCACCTGGCATTACCATTTCTACTCCTTCTGGCAAGAAGATCTCACCTGTAACGTCTGTAGTTCTTACATAGAACTGAGGACGATACTTGTTGTGGAATGGAGTGTGACGTCCACCTTCTTCCTTAGAAAGGATATAAACAGATGCTTTGAATTTTTTGTGTGGTTTCACAGAATCTTTCTTAGCGATAACCATACCTCTCTTGATGTCAGTTTTTTCAATACCTCTCAACAATAGACCTACGTTATCACCAGCTTCCCCTCTGTCTAGGATTTTTCTGAACATCTCAACTCCTGTAATAGTAGAAGTCAATTTCTCATCACCCATACCAACGATATCAACTGGATCACCAGTGTTGATAACACCCGCTTCAATTCTACCAGTTGCTACAGTACCTCTACCTGTAATAGAGAATACGTCTTCGATTGGCATCA
>DLND01000191.1 GCA_002476905.1 Flavobacteriales bacterium UBA7519 | reverse complement strand
CAGCAACAATTAACGCTGTGAGAATGAAATATTTTGAGATTTTCAGAAACTTCATCACCAACGAAATATTTCCGCTTGGGCGCATATTAGTCACAGAAGGCACAGCAATTCCCCTACTCTTTTTCTTGCCCGAATCCAATATCAGTAATGGAATGAACAAAATAAAAAGCAGTAAAAACCACGGACTGTAAAACTCGAAATTCACGGATTAATTATAAATGATTGATAAATGATTTTATTAAACTTTTCTTATTTTAGTTTTCGTATTTTCAATTGGTCTTTATCCGAAAGCTCCGCCTGAGAGGCATTACGAAGGTTTTCTGCTTCTATATCTTTTGTAGATCGTTTTACAAAATCTCGGATTGCTGTAAAATCTTTTGACATCAGTTCCTTTGTGGGGATTGTTTTTGCAAATTTTACCAAGTCTGCACGCAAAAATATGTCTTCTACAACCTTTTCATTCTGCTGAGAGATTGCATTGTTATTTTTCATATACTCTATCAGATCATCCGTAAGCAAGACATCGGCAGGAATCTGGTATTGTTTTACGATGAAAGTTCTCATAATATCAATCAATTCCACATAGAAAGCACGGAAATTTTCGTTTTCGATATAATTTTTCTTTCTGAGTTTTTCTAAGTCTTTCAAGGTCTGATTCGTCGTCACAATTGGGCTGGATTTTCGTTTTCTGCCATATTTTATAATTCCGATTACCAAAACAATAATGGCGATAATAATCAAAGCTAAAAGAACATAAAATTTGTAAAGATCCCAGTAATCCTGGACATTCAGTTCCACTTCTTTGTTCTTCATAATATCATTAATCTGATCACCTTTTTTTGCGGTATTAATGACCTCAACTTCATACGGAATCGTCTTCATTATTTTTCCTCCTACCTTCACTTCTAATTCCGGGATTGTAAATTTTCCTTCTTCAAAAACAGCGAACTTTACCGAGCGCAGATAGATGTCTTTTTCCTTGGCAATACTGTCATTAACAATTTCGAAGTGAAAAGGCAATAATTCATTTCTTGGCGCAATCTGCACATCTTTCCCATCCAAATCCAAAATCTGGATTTTAAAAACCGCCACTTCTCCCAATGCCAAAGTGGTTTTATCAAGACTTGAAGTTAAAGTCTGACCAAATCCAAAATTTGAAATGAAGATGAAAAGTGAAAGAAGATATTTAAACATTATTATTGTTAGTTGAAAATATTTGGTGTTTTTGTTAATTATTTGATTATTTTCTAAAATATTGATACAAAAATTTGCTGTAATCATCAGAAGTTTTGATGTCTAAAAAATGAGCAGAAGAATTTTCGAATTCGTCTTTTACCTGTCGCATTTTTTGTTTTTGTTTTTCTGCAAAATCATAACGCCATCTTGCACTGGACGTATTAGCCCAGATTTGTTGGCCTGTTTCTGCGTCACGGAAAAGCGCATAACCAATGTCCGGAATTTCCATATCTTTTTCATCAAAAACACGAAGTCCTAACAATTGGTGTTTTCTTGCAGTGACATTCAGAATTTTTTGGTCAAAGTCATCTTCAAAATCAGAAAAAACAAAAACGAAAGATTTCCTTTTGAAAACACTCATCATATAATTAAATGCCGCATTAAGATCCGCTTTTGCTGGAACATAATCCGCAGTCAGAATATTGCTTATAATCGACAGAACGTGCTTTCTGCCTTTTTGTGGCGGAACAACTTTCAGAACTTTGTCTGCGTACAAAATTAATCCCACTTTATCATTATTTCCAGCTGCCGAAAATCCTAAAGAAGCGCAAATTTCTGCAACATATTCTCTTTTCAATTGATTTTTGGTTCCATAATCCATGGATGCGGAAACATCAACAACCAACATCATTGTCAGCTCGCGTTCCTCCTCCATTACTTTTACGAATGGTTCTCGGAAACGTGCTGTTTTGTTCCAGTCGATTCGTCTTGTATCGTCTCCGAATTGGTATTGTCGAACCTCCGAAAACGTCATTCCCTGACCTTTGAAAGCGCTGTGATATTGTCCCATAAGTGATGCTTCCGTTTTCTTTCGAGTTCGGATTTCTATCTGCTTTACTTTTTTGACAATGTCTTTTATCTGCATAAATCAATTGATAATTGTCGGCTGTGTGTTGATAGTTTTCAGACATCGAAGTTTTCCGACAGCTGACAACCATCAACTAACAACCATTTTAGGGCGCTTGTATTTTCCCTAAAATTTTATTGACGATATCATCCTGAGAAACTTCCTCAGCCTCAGCTTCAAAGCTCAATCCGATTCTGTGTCTCAAAACATCTTTGGCGATTTCTTTCACATCTTCCGGAATCACAAATGCTCTTCCTTTGATGAACGCATAAGCTCTGGATGCAATTGCCAAGTTGATACTTGCTCTAGGCGACGCTCCGAAACTGATATAATTTTTAATGTCAGACAATCCATATTTTTCAGGATAACGGGTTGCAAATACCATATCCAGAATATATTTTTCGATTTTCTCATCCAGGTAAATCTGGTTGATGAGTTTCTTCGCTTCTACAATCTGATCTAAACTAATAACCTGTCGGATTTGCGGAATATCCTGTGTAGAAATCATCCGCATCACTTTTCTCTCATCCTCAAATTCCGGATAATCGATTTTACACTTCAGCATAAAACGGTCCGTTTGCGCCTCCGGCAAAAGATAAGTTCCTTCCTGATCTATCGGGTTTTGAGTCGCCAAAACAAGGAAGGGTTTCGGCAAAGGAAGCGTTTCATCACCAATGGTAACTTGTTTTTCCTGCATTACCTCCAAAAGTGCAGACTGAACTTTCGCTGGTGCTCTGTTAATCTCATCCGCCAAAACAAAATTAGCGAAAACTGGACCTTTCTTGATGGAAAAATCGTTGTCTTTTACGTTGTAAATCATCGTTCCCACAACATCCGCAGGCAACAGATCGGGCGTAAACTGGATTCTTGAAAACTGTCCGTGAACCGCTTCTGCCAAGGTTTTGATTGCAAGTGTCTTTGCTAAACCGGGTACGCCTTCCAGGAGCACATGTCCATTTCCCAGAAGTCCTATCAAAAGACGGTCTATCATATATTCCTGACCGATAATAGCGCGGTTGATTTCTTGTTTTAAAATAGAAAAAAAGTAATTCTGTTCTTTTACTTTCTCTGTAAGCTGTCTGATATCTTCTGCTTGATTCAATTCTGACATAGTTAATCTTAATAATTGGTAAATTTCTTATAAAAACCTGCAATGGCAAACACAACAACTGCTAATCTTGCGTTAAATATTTGTTAAAACAGAGATTGATATAAAAAATCCATAAAAACACGTTAATAATATAGTGTTACACACATTTTTCTTACATTTATCAATTAATATAAAAATTTAAAATGAATTATCATTTTGCCAATCACAGACAAGTCAGAAAAAATCTGCTGCACATTTTACAAAATACGTCAGAAAAAGATCTCCTCACCATTCCGGATGGCTACAATAATAATATTTACTGGAACATTGCGCATTGCGTGGCAACGCAGCAATTACTGTGCTACTATCTTAGTGGCAACCAATTCCGGATTGATAAATATTGGATTGAAACCTACAAAAAGGGAACTTTTGCCAATGTAGATGTGAAAGCTTCCGAAATGGAGGATCTGGCTTTTCTATTAATAGAAACATCAAAAATTCTGATGAAGGATTTTGATAATGATTTTTTTCTGGATTACACACCCTACTCCACCAGTTTTGGGATTGATTTAAAAAATATTCAGGATGCGATTATTTTCAATAATATGCACGAAAGCCTGCATTACGGCTATATTCTTTCTCAGAAAAGAGCTTTGATTGGGGAAGGATTGAGCAGTTTATAAATGATGAATTTAATTGGTGATAAATGATTTCTTTTAATCTTCGATTTCTTTTTCCGATTGTAATTTTAGGGTTGTTATCATTTTCAAAATCAGAAAATGAACGATTCAAATATTACAAGCCAATCGGCAAACCTCAAGAAATTGAAGTGTTTTATCTGACTTGGGAAGACTCCAATTTGCCCAATTTCATCAAAACATCAGACTACAAAAAATTCGTGGACAAAGCGGAATTGATTAATTACTGTTTCTACGTCGATTCCAAAGATCCTGAAAAAAGGAAATTCAAAATCCCAGTTACGACGGATAAATTGATTAAGAAAATTCCATTGACATTAAAAGGAAAATTCTACAAAACAAAACAGTTTGACGAAAATTTCCCCACTCCACTTTTTGAAGACCTCCGAAAAACCGGCGATTTGAAATTCAAAACTGAGAATGATGAATTTTTGGTTTTTGTTTTGGAATAAGAACTAAACCACATAGTCACATAGATTTTATACAATTGATTATGATGTAATATAACTTCTATTTTGACTTTAGGAAAATCTTATTTTTCCTATATGACTATGTGGTTTTCATAATTTCATTGTCATAATAAGTTCAAACTAGAACTTTACATTTTTCTTAAGATAAAACTAAAATCAAAAACCTTACTTTTGCAAAACAAAATCTCATTAATGAATCAAGAGAAAAAAGACGATTTTATTTTCGGGTTAAGGCCTGTACTGGAAGCTATTGAAGCCGGAAAAACTATTGACAAAATATTTGTCCAGAATGCATTGCAAGGCGAAATCTATATCGAGCTGAAACAGCTTCTTGCCAAACACAACCTGCGTCCAAACTACGTTCCTGTAGAAAAACTTAACCGTTTTACGAGAAAAAACCACCAAGGTGTGGTCGCCTTTATTTCAGATGTTCCTTTTCATAAAATCGAAGATGTTTTGCCGCAACTTTTTGAGGAAGGAAAAACGCCTTTTATCCTGGTTCTTGACCGTCTGACCGATGTTAGAAACTTCGGTGCAATCTGCAGAACTGCCGAATGTGTGGGCGTTCACGCCGTTGTAATTCCGGAAAAAGGAGCTGCACCGATTAATTCTGATGCTATTAAAACGTCGGCTGGAGCAATTTACAACATCAAAATCTGCAAAGAAAAAAATCTGGCTCACACGGTAGATTTCCTTCAGCAAAGTGGCGTTTCAGTTTTTGCAGCAACAGAAAAGGCGCAGAAATTGATTTATGACGTCGATTTTAAAGAACCTTGTGCCGTTGTAATGGGAAATGAAGAAACCGGAATTTCTAAAGAAGTACTTCATCACGCCGATGAAAAAATAAAACTCCCGATAGAAGGTAAAACACAGTCCCTGAACGTCTCTGTAGCGTGTGGTGCTATTCTTTATGAAGCTGTGAGACAGAAAATAGTTGTTGGTGGATAGTTTTTTAGTTTATAGAAATTATTTATCAACTACCATTCATCCAATATCATTTATTATTAAATATCGATTATGAAAAAATTAACGGCGCTTGCGCTTATCGCAATAACACTAACTGCCTGTAAAAAGGAAACGAAAACCATAACAAGAGTAGATCCTAAAACAGGAAAAACTGAAACGGTGACGGAAGAAGTTTCGCCAGAAGAAGCTGCAAAACCGAAAGCGATTGCCGATAGCAGCGGCATTTATAAACAAAAATTCATCTTGGAAAAAGGCACGACTTATCCGTTGGTTTCTTACCAAAGAGAAATCCAGACATTTACCTCACCGGACGGAAAAACGATGAACGGAACCAATGAAACGACAGATGAAATGTCTGTAACCGTGAATGATTTTAAGGATAATCTATACGACCTTACCCTTAACCTGATCGGGAAAAGAATGTCCAGTTCGGCTAATGGGAAAACAGTGGTGATAGATACGAAACAAGCTGCTCCAAAAGAAGAAGGTCTAAAAATGAATTATCTGGTGAGCAAAGGTCTGGCAGGAAATAAGCTGAACGTAAAAATGGATGCTTACGGAAACATTAAATCTGTGACAGGATTTGAGTCCGTTCACAATAATCTAAGAAAAGCAGTTGCGGGAACAATCAAAGATAAAAAGCAGCAGGACGCACTGATTGAAAACTTCAAAGCAGGTTTCAATGAGGCGATGATGAAAGAACAACTGAGTAAAAACCTGAAGCTTTTCCCTGCAAAAGGGGCAAAAATAGGAGAAAAATGGACCACTTCTGAAGATATAGACCCGAGCGGAAAATTGAAACAAACTTTGACATTCACTTTGGTAAAAGTTGAAGACGGAAAAGCGGAAATTGATGTAAAAGGTACAATTCCGTCAAAATCCGACAAGCAATCCAAAGACGGAATGACTCATACAATGAGTATGGGCGGTTCTGAAAGCGGAAAAATTATCATTGACGAAAATACGGGCTGGCTTCTGAACCAGAATCTATCGGTAAAAACTAATCAGAAAGAAACGTTATCAGATGGAAAACAGACCCAAAGTATGACGAAAAATTCAACAACATCTATAATAATTAATCCTTCTTATAAATAAAATCAGGAAATGAAATACATTTTCGAATTCATATTAGCAACTATCATTATATTCTTCGTTTGGAATATTTTGAAAAGATTGTTTTTCAATGCGTTTTATAAAAATTTTCCAAATTTCAAACCGGAAAATCATCAAAGTCAGAATGCTAAAACAGATTCTAAAAAAATGCCGAATCAGAAAATAAAATGGGATGCGGAAACTGTGGATTATGAGGAAATAAAAGAAGATAAAAAACAATAGTTAAAATCTTAATTAAAATAAACGTAAAACCTTTCAGATTATGAAGTCTGAAAGGTTTTTTTATTATTAAATTTGGAAATTAAAATTTACAACCAATTTACAAGTGTTTTTATTAGAAAGCATTGATTTTGAATTCAATAAAAAAGTTTAATATCTAACATCTGAATATGTTCAAAAATAAGAAGAATCTAATTTTTATCTTGGCGAGTTTCGTCATTTTTATTTTGTTGGCAGTTGTTTACGCAAACCCTGTCATTTCTGGGAAGCGTTTGATGCAGCACGACATCGTATTTTACAAAGGCGGCGCAGAAGAACTTTTGCAATACCGCGCGAATAATGATAAAGAAACCTATTGGAGCGACGCAATGTTTGGCGGAATGCCGACCTACCAAACGGGAGCACAATTCCGTGGCGATGTTATCAAAAAAATAGATGATTTGTTTTTATTTCTTCCAAAACCTGCGAATTATTTATTCCTGTTATTTGCCGGATTTTTCTTTTTGGGAATGGTTGCCGTTAGAAACTGGAGATACGCTTTATTAGGTGCAACATTCTTCGGACTATCCACCTATTTCTATATTATTATTGCTGCCGGACACAACGGAAAAGTTCATACAATTGCTTATTTCGCACCACTTTTAGCCGGAATCATACTTGTTTATTTTAGAAAAAAATACATTCTTGGATTCATTGTCACAGCACTTTTTGCCGGTTTGCAGATTTGTGCCAATCACCCGCAGATGACTTATTACTTATTCTTAGGATTAGGATTTTTATTCTTGTCCGAATTGGTAAGAGCCATCAAAGGAAAAATCGAATGGAAACATTTCTTGATTTCTTCCGGAATTGTTGCATTCGCAGTAATCATTGGTGTCGGAATGAATTCCCAAAGAATTATGGCCAATGCCGAATATGTGAAAGAAA
>DLND01000057.1:14079-19931 GCA_002476905.1 Flavobacteriales bacterium UBA7519 | reverse complement strand
TGAAAGAAATAAGTACTATCGAAAAAGCAAACGGAGCCGCTTTCATCTATAGAGATAACATCAAACGTTATATAGGAGTCAAATTCTCGGTTCGTGATAGAGATTTAGGAGGTACCATTGCAGATGCTCAGAAAAAAGTGGAGAAGATCAAATTACCCGATGGATATAGTATTGGATGGACTGGCCAGTTCGAAAACCAACAGAGAGCAACGCATCGGTTAACCCAAGTTGTTCCAATATGTTTACTAAGTATTTTCTTTTTACTATTCGTATTATTTGGTAATATGAAAGATTCTTTACTAATATTGATGAACGTGCCATTTGCATTAATTGGAGCCATTATAGCTCTTCACATCACAGGTGTTAACTTTTGTATTTCAGCAGGCGTTGGGATGATTGCATTGATGGGGATTTGTATACAGAATGGTGTTATCTTGATTTCAGAATTTCATCATAATGTAAGAAGTGGATTATCGATAGATAATGCTATTATAGAAGGTGTGAAGATCAGAACAAGACCTGTAGTGATGACTGCAATCATCGCTTGTATAGGATTGATGCCAGCAGCATTGTCTACAGGAATCGGTTCCGAATCTCAGAAACCTTTGGCAATTGTAATAATTGGCGGACTGCTTACTGCAACCGTTTTGACACTATTGATTTTCCCGATTATCTTCTGGGTTTTCAACAAAAGAAAGAATGAAATTATAGATTAAGAATTAAAATCTCAGTATTAATTTGAGTTATAGTTGTTACATTTTTCTCTCTATTTTTTGACGTTCCTTCAGGATTTTTCCTGGGGAACGTTTTTGTTGCTTTGATTGACTTTCAAAAACATCCGTATCTTGTAGTAAAAACAACAAGACCTTTGCACTAAAACAACGTGTCCTTTTTATGAAAACATCAAGTTGTTTTTAATGACCTGTGCAAACGTCATAATTATAGGATTTGGTGCCCAAAATATTTAACTTTGACAAAAAAAATAAACGATGCAGAATTTTACTTTTATGTTGATGCTTATCGTAAGTGTTAATGGATTTTCTCAGAGATTTACGAAAGATGAAGCTACTTTGATTCTGGCAGGAGATACCAAAACAGCTTTGCCTATTTACCAAATCAAAAACGAACAGCAGCACAGGATTTTACGGGCTCAGTCACAGGAAATCTCGCCTAGAGACAAAACACTTCCGGTTCTTATCGAGCGGATGAGGCTGGCTCTGGCAGCTACGGAAGGCGGTGTAGGAATTGCTGCGCCACAAGTTGGCATCAATAGAAATGTGATATTGGTGCAGCGTTTTGATAAAATGGATTATCCTGTGGAATATTTCATCAATCCGAAAATCATTTGGCGTTCCGAGCTCCTAAGCAAAGGCCCGGAAGGCGACCTTTCTATAGATAAGTTCCGAGAGACATTTTACAGAAGCTACAGCATCCGACTGGAATATTTTGATCTGGATAACAAAAGACACGACGAGATGGTGGAAGGTTTTACGGCAGTGATTTTACAACACGAGATAGATCATCTTTCCGGTATTTTAATTCCAGATAAATTCAAAAATGAGAAGGCATTACAATATAAAGAAGTGAAAGTTTATCAAAAAAATAAGAATTAGGTCTGGTTTTTGAAATAGAGAATAATAATCAATAAAACCTTAAACTATGAATTTTATTATCCGATTGCTGATTACTGCGATTTCAGCATTTTTGCTCAGCAAAATTCTTTCTGGTGTGCATTTTGACAGCTTTGGCGCAACTATTATTTTCGCCATTGTTTTAGGTCTTTTGAACCTGATCGTGAAACCAATTCTTTCAATTTTGTCTTTGCCGATTACAATTCTCACACTTGGATTGTTTTCCTTTGTTATTAACGCGTTAATCATTCTTTTAGCGGATTATTTTATGGACAGTATGCAAGTTGACGGCTTCCTTTGGGCATTGCTCTTCAGTATTCTGTTATCATTGGTCACATCAGCTTTCTCAACAATTTTTGAAAGAGATTAAGAATAAAAAAGAGTTTCAGATTTTTGAAACTCTTTTTTTAATTGACTTTATTTCTCNNTTCTCGCACATTCCGCTAAGTTTTAGATATTTGAATCTACCGAATTTGGCTAATCTGCGAGAATATTTACTTAATTTCTTTGATGAATTCTCTTCCTTTCACTTCCCAATCTTCATTGTCCAGAAGAATTTTTACAAAAGCAGTTCCGATAATTCCGCCTTGTGATTTCTCTGTCACATTCTCAAAATCAGATTTATTCTTGATTCCAAAACCGATGAAAACTGGATTTTTCAAATCTAAAGAAGCTAATCTGTCCAGATAATTTTCATTCTTCAAAACAGCGTTTTCGTTTCCTGTTGTGGAAGAACTTGAAACTGCGTACAAAAATCCAGAACTCAGAGAATCCAGATATTTGATGCGTTCTTCCGAAGTTTCCGGCGTTACGAGGAACGTGAAATTCAGATGGTGTCTCTTTAGGATTTCGCCATATTTATTCTCAAATTCAATTGGTGGCAAATCAGGGATAATCAATCCTGAAACACCAACTTCGGCACATTTCTGACAAAAGTTCTCAAATCCAAACTGAATAACAGGATTCAGATAACCCATTAATATTTTCGGAATCGTCACAGATTGTTTGATTTCCGCCAATTGCTCAAATAGTTTTTTGATAGACATTCCGTTTTTTAAAGCTAGAGAATGCGCATCCTGAATCACTGGCCCATCCGCAACAGGGTCGGAATAAGGAATCCCGATTTCCATCATATCCGCCCCCGAGTCCTGAATCAGTTTGGCAATTTTTCCAGTATCTTCCAAAGTTGGAATTCCTGCTGTGAAATATATGTTTAGTTTCTTTTGTGTGAAGTTGGAAGCGGGAAGCTTGGTGTTATAATCGTTCATAAATTTAATTTTAAGTAAAATAATTAATTGATTTGCGAAAAGATTTAAAAACTATTAAACTTCCGTCATCTGACTACCATCATCCAGCTTTCGCAAATACGTTTCCATATCCTTATCGCCACGTCCGCTGAGACAAATCACAACTACATCATCTTTGTCAAATTTCTTTTTATCCAAAACAGCCAAAGCGTGTGCACTTTCCAAAGCGGGGATAATACCTTCAATTTTTGTCAGTTCAAAAGCAGATTTCAAAGCTTCATCGTCATTAACACTGAAAAATTCTGCTCTTTTTTGATCGAAAAGATTAGCGTGCATCGGTCCAATTCCGGGATAATCTAAACCTGCAGAAATGGAATGCGGTTCAACGACTTGTCCGTCTTCCGTTTGCATCACGAGACTTTGACTTCCATGCAGAATTCCTAAAGTTCCAAGAAAAGTAGTCGCTGCGGATTTCCCCGAATCAACGCCTAAACCACCAGCTTCCGCCGCAATGATTTTCACTTGATCTTCATTCACAAAATGATAAAAAGTTCCTGCTGCATTACTTCCGCCACCAACGCAGGCAATCACATAATCAGGATTTTCTCTGCCGATTTTTTCATTTAGTTGTTCTTTGATTTCTTTTGAAATAATACTTTGAAATCTCGCCACCAAATCCGGAAAAGGATGCGGTCCAACTACACTTCCGATAATGTAATGCGTAGTTGAAGGATTATTAATCCAATCACGCAAAGCCTCGTTCACAGCGTCTTTCAAGGTTTTTGAACCCGATGTTGCAGGAATCACGGTTGCGCCCAACATTTTCATTCTTGCCACATTTGGTGCTTGTCTTTGAATGTCTATTTCACCCATATAAACAATGCATTCCAAACCCAATAATGCACACGCAGTTGCGGTTGCAACACCGTGTTGTCCGGCTCCAGTTTCGGCGATGATCCTGTGTTTTCCAAGTTTCTTAGCTAATAAAGCTTGGCCTAAAGCGTTATTGATTTTGTGTGCTCCGGTGTGATTCAGATCTTCTCTTTTTAAATAAATTTGAGTCTGATATTTTTCGCTCAAATTCTTTGCAAAATAGAGTGGAGTAGCGCGTCCAACATAGTTTTTCAACAAATCCTGAAATTCATTCTGAAATTCTTCGGATTCGATGATTTGTAAATAGTTGCGCTGTAACTCGGCAACATTCGGATAAAGCATTTCTGGAACAAAAGCGCCTCCGAAATTTCCGTAATAACCGTTTTTATCTGGGTTTTGGTAGTTCATAATTGTCAAATTTATGTTGAAATTCTTTCGGAATGACAAAAATGTTTAAACAGTTTGTTTGTCATTCCGTAGGAATCTAAATTTCTAGTAATGTTTTAAATTCTATTATTTTATTAATGTCTTTATTTCCTGGCTCAATTTCAAATTTTGAATTAATGTCAAGGGCAATTGGTTTTTGATTGATATTTTTCAAATCTTCCACATTTTTTAAAGAAATTCCGCCACTTAAAAAATAAGGAATCGGAATGTTGATATCATTTAAAATATTCCAGTCAAAAGTTTTTCCTGTTCCTCCAAATGCTTTGGAATCTGTGTCGAATAATAGATAGTTGATGGTTGATTGTTTTAGCTTGTCCGTCTTAGCGGAGTCGAAGACTTTTTCGATTTCACTTCTGACTTTCGACTTCTGACTTCCCACTCTTATGACTTTTATAATTCCAATTTTTGGATTCAATTTTTGTCTTAATTCTGAAATAAAATCCTTCTTCTCATCACCGTGAAGTTGAATGAAATTCAGTTTTGCTTTTTCAGAGATTTCAATAATTCTTTCAACAGTTTCATTCACAAAAACACCAACTTTTCTTTGATGATTAAATTCTGAAATCTGCGCTAAACCCAAGTGATTCAAAACATATCTTGGAGACTTTTCATAGAAGATAAATCCCAGAAAATCGACTTTCCTATCAATTAATTCTTGAATCTGATTGAGTTTTGTAAGTCCGCAGACTTTAATTTTTGGTTTAATCATAACATCAATTTAAAAGATGTCATTCCGAGCGATGAGGAATCTCATAGATTGGCTTCGCCTAACCACTTCGTTAGGTTTCTTCATTTCGTTTCTCTCCGTTCAGAATGACAAGGTTGTTATTTTAAATTATTACATTAGAAATGAATTCCCCGAATTTGCTTCCCGGATTTTCATTTTTCATAAAATATTCGCCCATTAGAAAACCGTCAAATCCTTTTTCTTTCAGGAATTTGAAATCTTCTTCGTTGTAAATTCCGCTTTCTGCGATGGTGAAAATATCTTTTGGAAGCTGGTTTGTCAAATCTACAGAATGTTGCAAATCCACTTTGAAATCTTTCAAATTTCTATTATTAATTCCGACAAAATCTACATTTTTATGGATATGTTTTAATTCTTCTTCAGAATGGATTTCCAGCAAAACTTCGAGATTTAATGAATGCGCCAATTCTGTAAATTCCGAAACATGAGTTGGCGATAGACAAGCGGCAATCAACAAAATTACGTCGGCTCCCATTGATTTGGCTTCGTAAAACTGATATTCATCAATCATAAAATCTTTTCTCAGAATCGGAATGGTAATGTGATTTCTAACATTTAAAACATCTTCAAAATTTCCACCGAAAAAGTCTGAATCTGTCAAAATAGAAACTGCACTTGCCCCAAATTTTTCATACTGAGAAACGACTTCCAAAGGCGAGACTTTATCATTAATAATGCCTTTACTCGGTGATTGTCTTTTGAATTCGGTGATGATTCCAGACTTGGATTTTAAAGTTTCTTTCAATGAAAAAGTTGGTCTTTCAAAAAACTCTGAATCTTTCAGTTGGGAAACAGAAATTTTGGATCTTGCTTCTGCAACTTCCTGTTTTTTTCGTTCTATTATTTTATGGAGAATATTCATTTTGTTTACTTTTTTGGATTTTGTCATTCAGAGCGAAACAGAGT
>DLND01000057.1:0-13975 GCA_002476905.1 Flavobacteriales bacterium UBA7519 | reverse complement strand
CGAAACAGAGTGTAGCGAAGAATCTTTTTAGATTTTCCACTTCGTTCGAACTGAAATTTATTCAATTTTATCATTCCAAAAATCCCAATTAGGATTAATATTTTTAATAAGATTTTCTTTTTTCATTCTGGAATAACCTTTTATTTGTTTTTCCCTTGCAATCGCTTGATCTACATCTTGGAAAAATTCGTAATAAATTAAAAAGAAGCATTTATATTTATATGTAAAATGATTAGTATGAGATTCAGGATTCATATGCCAAAATAATCGGCCTTTCAAATCATTAGTTACTCCAGTATAAAGAACTGTTTTATTCTTATTTGTCAGAATATAAACATAATAATTATGTGTTCCTAAATACTTTAATTTAAAAAGATTGTCCACTCCGCGATGCTACGTTCTGAATGACAAATTTTCAAGTTATTTGATAATGTTTTTCAAACTTTGTAACGCTTTTCCATTTTCCAAACTTTCTTTGGCCAAAGCCAAACAACTATCATAATTGCCATATTTTCCGGTGTTTTCCAAAGCAATTGAAGCATTAGCAAGTACGACTGAATTTTGTTCCTCTGTTCCATTACCTTCCAAAATTTTAACAAATAATTTCGAAGCGTCTGCTTTGGTTTCACCTCCAAAAATACTTTCCGGAGATACATTTTTGAATTTCAAATCTTCTGCGGAATAAATTTTTTCTCCAGTTCTACTGAAAATTTTGGTGTCGCCGGTCAAGGAAATTTCGTCATAACCATCCAATGCGTGAACGAGCATAAACTCGCTTTTTTGTTTTTGCAAAAGGTATTGATAAACGCGCGCAATTTCAAGATTTGCAACACCAATCATCGTGAAATCCGGGCGAACAGGATTGACCAACGGTCCCAAAAGATTGAAAAAAGTCTTCAAACCAAGTTGTTTTCTGAGCGGAGCTACCGATTTCAAAGCGGGATGAAATAACGGTGCGTGCAGAAAACAGATATTTCCTTTTTCCAAATCTGCTTTCAAATCTTCAGAATTTTCTTTGAATTTGTAACCCAATTCTTCTAAAACATTAGACGAACCAGAAATAGAAGATGCGCCGTAATTGCCTTGCTTCGCAACTTTTTGCCCAGTTCCGGCAACAATAAAACTAGCTAAAGTCGAAATATTAAATGTATTTTTTCCATCACCTCCTGTTCCAACAATGTCCACCAGATCTTTGGTTCCCAGATCGACAGGTTTTGCCAATTGAAGTAACGCTTCACGAAAACCTTCTAGTTCTTCCAGAGTAATGGTTCGCATTAAGAAAACCGTAATGAAAGAAATGACTTCGCTTTCGTTGAATTTATTTTGTGAAATTTCAATCAAAATTGCTTTGGCTTCTGCTTTGGTCAAAGTTTGGTGATTGAATAAGTATTGTAGGATTTGTTTCATAATATTATTCCGATGTCAGATGTCTAAAGTCGGAAGTATTTGTGCGTTATATTTATTTTTCTAACTTCTGACTTCCAGCTTCTATCTTTTCGATTTCGCAGATTATTGCGTTGTGGTCAGAGATTTTTCGGTCGATTTTTATCATTTTGCTTTTTATCGTTTTATTTTTTAGAAAATCTTTATCCATTACGATATGAATGGCACAATCTTCATTTTCTTCGGTAAGAATTTTTAAATTTTGCTCTTCAAAAAATATTTTTGTTTCATCAATTACTTTCTTGCTAGGATATTTCCAACCTGAAAATGCTATGTTGAAATCTCCCGAAAAACAAATATTTCCTTTCAATTTTTCGATTTCGCTTTTTTGATTTTCTAAGTCATTTTTAAAATTAAAACCTCGTCCTCCAAAACTTCCGATGATGCTTCCGTACAAAATTAGTTCTCCGAATTCAGTATTAATTTTTCCACAAATTGCAGTGTAATGATCGTAAGTTTCTAATATTTCAAAAATTGAATATTTTGAAAAAATACTCACTCGATTTTCCTTTTCATTATAACTTTGATTGTCGTGAAATTCTGGTAATTCTCTTGAATGTAAGCTAAAATACTCAGTTCCAAAGTCTACTGTTATATTGGTTTCTGTCAAAAAAATCAAATCAGGATTTTCTGATGAAATTAAATTTTTAATAAAATCCAGTTCATCATTTTCATTTATTTTCAATCGTTCGATATTCCAGCTCAGAATTTTCATTTTAATTCAATAAAAAATTTTCCAAAATCTTTTTCCCATAAGGCGTCAAGATACTTTCAGGATGATATTGAACGGCGTGAACATCGTAAGTTTTATGTTTCAAACTCATAATCATTCCGTTTTTATCAATACTTGTGATTTCTAATTCTGTTGGAAAATCATCTGGATTTACTGCCCAAGAATGGTATCTTCCAACCTCTAAAGTTTTAGGTAAATTATTGAAAATATGATGTTCACTGGTTTGAGTCGCTTCAGTTGCAACACCGTGATAGATTTCTGAGAGGTTAACCAAACTTCCACCAAAAGCTTCTGCAATGGCTTGCTGGCCAAGACAAACTCCGAAAATAGATTTAGTGGACGCATATTTTTTAATTACATCTAACAAAATTCCTGCTTCTTCGGGAATTCCAGGGCCTGGAGAAAGAATGATTTTGTCGTATATTTCGATTTCCTCCAAAGAAATTTGGTCATTGCGAAAAACATCTACTTTTTCGCCAACGATTTGTTCGATGATTTGAACGAGATTATAGGTGAAACTGTCGTAGTTATCGAACACCAGAATTTTGGTTGATGGTTTTATATTATTTTCCATTTTTAATATTTTTAGTTTGTCATTTTTTGTCATTTCGAATAGAGGAGGAATCTTAATTCAAATTTTTTGAGATTCTTCACTACGCTATGCTTCGTTCTGAATGACAAAATCAATTTACAATTCGTTCTGCTTTTACAATCGCTTTTTTCAAAGCGCCTAGTTTATTATTAACTTCCTGTAACTCACTTTCTGCAACAGATTTTGCGGTGATTCCGGCTCCGGCTTGATAAAAAAGTGTATTGTTTTTACTCAAGAAAGTTCGAATCATAATCGCTTGGTTACAACTTCCATCAAAACCTACAAACCCAATGCACCCTGCGTAATAACTTCTGGAAGTTTTCTCGTGTTCATCAATCAATTGCATTGCGCGGTACTTGGGAGCGCCACTTAAAGTTCCTTGTGGGAAAGTGGTTGCAATCATTTCGTACGGATTTTGGTATTCTTTAACATCGGTTACAACTTCGGAAACCATATGAATCACGTGGGAGAAAAAATGGATTTCTTTCAGTTTGGAAACCGTTGTGTTTTTCCCGTGAATGCTCAAATCATTTCTTGCCAAATCGACCAACATCGTATGTTCTGCATTTTCTTTCGGGTCTTTTTTGAGTTCTTCTGCAGATTCCAAATCTTTCTCTATGTTTCCGGTTCTTTTGAAAGTTCCTGCGATCGGATGAATAATGGCTTTTCCATTTTTGATAATCAACTGACTTTCCGGGCTGGAACCCATCAATTTGTAATCGCCATAATCGAAGAAGAATAGGTAAGGAGAAGGATTGATATTTCGCAAAGCACGATAAACATTGAACTCATCACCTTGGAATTTCTGTTCAAATCTTCTGCTCAAAACCAATTGAAAAACATCGCCACGGAAACAATGTTTCTTCGCAAATTCTACAGATTCCAAAAACTCTGAATCCGTTAGATTTGAAGTTTCTTCGCCTAAAGATTCGAAAGGGAAGACAGGAGCGTTTTTTTGATTGATAATACTTTCTAATTTTGACAGTTCTGATTTTAATCCATTGATTTTATTTTCTATCAAGAACATTTCGTCGTTGTGATGATTGATTGCGATCACGTATTGATAAAGGCGATAACGCATCAAAGGGATTTTATTTTCCTCCGATTGTTCCTTGAATTTAATATTCTCAAAAAAAGGAATTGCATCATAACTTGTATATCCGAAAAATCCTTGCGCTTGTTTTCCAATGTCGTGGTTTGGTTTTTCGCATTGGAAACAGTTGGAGAATTCCTGCATCAAATCTGATAATTTTTCATTTTCTAAATTGATTTTCTGTGGATTTTCGAGCGGAAATTTCAGTTCAGCTTCGTTATAATTTCGGATTTCTATTCCCGCAATGGCATTCACACAGATAAAAGAAAACGAATTTTCAGAGTTCTGATTTCCTGCACTTTCCAAAAGAATCGTGTCCCGAAACTGGTCGCGAAGACGGAGATAAATCCCGATTGGCGTGAACAAATCTGCTAATTGAGATTTGACAACGGTTTTTATATTAATTATGTTTTCCAAGTTCATTTTAAATAATTTTCATTTTTTATTAAAGCTTGTCGAAGTCATTAACAAAAAAAAGACTTCAACAAAATTTGTCAAAGTCTATTATGATTGAGTTATAGTTAGTTCACAATTTTAGAACACCGATAATCCTTTCAGACCCGACAAAGAGTTTGAAAGCCACCACCAATTTTTTGTGTTCATTGTTTTCATTGGGACAAATTTAGAAATGATTTTTAATTCTGCAACTATTTTTGTCAACTTATTTTATAACTTTTTGAGAAGTCGTTGATTTGTTGGTCTCAATCTTTACTAGATAAGAACCTTTTGGATAATTTTTAAAATCAACTGTTGTCGTAGTTCCGTTGATTGTTTTAAGCAATTTTCCGTCTAAAGAATAAACCTGAACCGATTTAATTGTCTCGTCTGTTTTGATATTCAACTGGTCAACAACAGGATTGGGATAAGTTTTGATATTGGTTTTCTTAATGTCACTTACAGCCAAAATGCTTTTTGAGAAACTGATATTATCCAATCTCAAAGCTGTAGTAGTGGTAACTTTTGGAGTAGTATTTCCAAATCCAATATAGTAAACTTGGTCAGCTGTTGCTGTATAACTAACCGTATGTTCTGTATAAGTTTGTTGAGAAACAGTTTGAGTGCTTAGATTTACAGTGATATTACTTTTGTCCGGCGCACTTGCTACAGCCACTTTCAAAGTCGCCGGTTCAGCAGATTCATTTCCTATTGACGTATAATATTTTGCTGTAACCGTTTCTCCGTTTTTCAAATAGATTGGATAAGAAAAAATCCAGTCATTTTTTCCAGCAGCAGAAGTGCTAGTATTATTATAAGCGTAGCCGCTTCCGTTTTGTGCAACAGATTGATTTTCTCCCATTAACCAAGTTGTAGAAGCCCAACCATCAGAATCATATTCGCCGTAATTCTCAACCGTTTTTTCGAAATCATAAGAATAAGGTAATTCAGTCGGTGTCCAAACTGATTTTGGTCCAGCCCAGCCAGAACCACAATCTGCATTTTTCAAAAAGAACTGGTATCTTTTCCCCGTTTGTAAATTATCAAAACTTTTAGTTGTAGAAGAAGTGATTCCTTTTGAAGAAACTTGCGTGTCAAAAGTCGTAAATCCTGTATCGTAATTATTAATTCCGCCCGTTGCAGACCAATCGATTGTTACTGAATTTGGTTTAAGATTCGAAACAGAAAATCCGTCTAATGAAGGCATAATACAATCAGCAGATTGACTGATATACAAATCGTCCAACGCCAAATAAGTTCCGCTGTTCGTATTGTTAACGAAAGCTAGATAGATTGTTTTTCCTTTAAAATTAGAAAGATCTAAGGTATGAGATGCATAATCAAAAGGTTGTTCAGCATCGATTTGAGTCAAAGTTGTGAACGATTCTTGATTGTTGTTAGTTTCTGAAATTTTTACGGCATAAGAATCTGTATAATCGAAATCATAAGATTTTCCTTTCCAGTAAAGTGTTGGCGTTCCTGTGTTAGGAATTGTAATGGCTGGCGTAATCAACCAATCGTTCGCCTGACCTTCTGGAGAATAATAAGATGTACTGAAGGCAATTTTGTTGTCATAACCGTCATAAAACTGAATCCAAGCTTCTGTGTTGAATTCCTGTACTTGTCCCCATTCTGGAACCATTAATCCATCTGCATTGATTGTTTTGAATTGAGACAATGGTGTCCCGTTGTTATTTTCGAAACCTGCATTGAAAACCTGCGCTTTGATATTAACCACTAATGATAAGGCTAATAAACTGATAATTTTTTTGTTCAATTGAATACTTTTTTAATTTTTCAGAACAAAATTATGCATTGTTAAGCGAATATAATAAATCAATTAATCAATATTATTTAATTTATAATTATTATGAATTGCTAATTTTTAAATATAATTCATAAAAATTATTGATTCTATAAAAATGGTTTCATCTCGTCTTCGATATCTTTTCTCAGATTCATTAGTTTTTTTGCGTATTGTTCTAGCTGAATTTCCTTTTCTGTAGTTGGTTGCCATTTCGGAATTTCCATTGCTTTTCCATTTTCATCAACCGCTACAAAAACAATGATACAATGCGTTTTCTTCTCGAATTGTTTCTCTTTTACATTTCTGGAAAATACATCAATTGCAATGTGCATACTTGTACTTCCTGTGAAAATCACGTGAGATTCCAGCTTTACAATATCTCCGATTTTGATGGGCTGATAAAAACGGATTCCGCCAACATAAACCGTAACACAATAGGTTCCTGACCAATTGCTGGCACAAGCATAACCGACTTGATCTATCCATTTCATTACGCTACCACCATGAACATTGCCTCCAAAATTGACGTCTGTAGGTTCTGAAATAAACTGAAACGTCACTGGTTTGTTTTCCATTTTATTCTTATTATGTATCAAAAATAGGGAAGATATTTTAGATTTTTACTTCAATATTTATCTTTATTCCTTTGATATTTGCACTAAATTTGTAATTCTCAAATTCTATTTTAAATCTCTTGACTTTATCAATAATGAAAAAAGTATTCTATCTCAAAACCTGTGGAACCAACAAGAAGATAATGACAACTCTTGACCTTTCTGATTGGGAACTGAGAGAAATAAAATCCAATTCGGTTACCGAAAATGAACTGGAAGAGATGTATGAGAAAACTAAATCTTACGAAGCGCTTTTCAGTAAAAAATCGACGAAAATCAAAGAAAGAGGAATTGATGTGAGTTCTTTGAAAGAAAAAGATTTTAAGAAATTAATTCTTGATCATTACAGTTTTTTGAAGCGTCCGGTTTTCATCACAGATGATGAAGTTTTTGCAGGAAGTGATAAAAATAATCTTGAAAATCTGAATGCTTTTTTCGAGAAGTAATTTATCGCAAAGGCGCAAGGTTTTCTAAATCATAATGTTATAAAAGTCGCAAAGTTTTGTGTCTTAAAAAAACTGAATTATTAAATAAAATTTGCGCCTTTGCGATTAAAAAATAAATAATGAAACGTTCCGGAACTGCAGATTTGCCACTTCATTACGGTCAAGTTCCGCCTTGGCTTTACGAGCGTATGTCCAGACTTGGGCTGGCGATTGTGGAAGTGATTTTGGCAGATTATGGAAAAGATGAAGTCTTGATAAGATTAGCCGACCCGTTTTGGTTTCAGAGTTTTGGAGCGGTGATGGGAATGGACTGGCATTCTTCAGGAATCACGACCTCTGTGATGGGTGCTTTGAAACGAGCCATTAATCCGAATTCAAAATCTCTTGGAATTTACATCGCCGGAGGAAAAGGAAAATTTTCCAAAGATGCACCGAATGAATTGCTGAGAATCGCAGATTCCACTGGATTGAATGGTGATGAATTGGTACGTTGCAGTAAATTGTCTGCGAAGGTTGATAATACGGCTATCCAAGATGGTTATCAGCTTTATCTGCATAATTTTATTTTGTCTGACCAAGGAAATTGGGCAGTTGTTCAGCAAGGGATGCACGATTCTGACGGAACAGCGAGACGTTATCATTGGCTGTCAGAAAATGTAACTTCTTTTGTGAATGAGCCTCACACGGGAATCTCTGGTGTTAATCGTGGAAATATTCTCAACCTCACTTCTTCTGAAGCCGAACAAAACAGAAACGGAATCGTTGACATCACAAAAACCGATTCTGAGAAGTGGATGCAGGATTTCCAACGTTTGATTTTGCCGGCTCATCACGAAGTTTTAGCGAGTGATGTTGATATGAAAAAGCTCGGCAATATCCTTTGGCTGGCGAGAGAAAATGAACCTGAGAATTTTGAAGATTTGCTGATGTTGAAAGGTGTTGGTCCACGAACGATGCAGTCTCTGGCTTTGGTGAGCGAAGTGATTCACGGAGCGCCTTCCAGATTTTCAGATCCAGCGCGGTTTTCTTTTGCACACGGCGGAAAAGATGGTCATCCGTTTCCTGTTCCGACCCAAACTTATGATGAAACGATTTCTATACTACGAACTGGCATCGAGAAAGCTAAGTTGGGGAACACGGATAAGAATCTTGCGATTAAAAAACTACACGAAATTGCTGTGAGAACCGAAGAGAATTTTACACCAGATTTTAATCTTGAAAAAGTGATAGAAGAGGAGCGACAAAACTCTTGGCGATTTGGTGGGAAAACGGTTTTTGGGGATGCTAAAACTCCGAAACAGAATGGCGGGATACAGTTGAGTTTGTTTTGATCTTTAGTTTTTATTAAATATGTTACGGACAGGAGATTTCTTTTGACGGATGCTAGGTTTTCTTTTGCGGTCATGAGTTTTATTTTGACGTATGCTAGATTTCTTTTTGCAGTTGCTAAATTTCTAGTTACAGTGAGAAGAGAAAAATTAATATCAATAAATTGATTTTCTTTGAGTTGTATCAAATATTTTCTTAAGTTCGTATTCTACACTAATTTAATTACAAAAGAATAATGGCATATATTTCCGTTCCCACTGAATCGAAAAAAACAATAAATAAAGCAGGGAAATTATTAACGATTGATGATTCTTATTCTCAAGAATATCAAGATGCATTAGATTTGGCAAATAAATGGAGAGCTTGTCACGCTTATCCAATAAATACTTTTCAAGCAACTTTAAGGAAAAAAATGAAAGATGTTTCTAATGATGGTCTTGTTGCCCAACGGCTCAAAAGAATGCCAACTATTGTTGATAAGCTTACAAGATTTCCTAATATGCAATTAACTACAATGCAAGATATTGCAGGTATTAGAGGTATTTTAAAGAAAGTTCCTGAGGTTAGAAAATTAGTGAAATCATATATAGATAATAAAAGCTTTCCTCACGAATTAGTTGAAGAATATGATTATATAACTAGTCCTCGAGATGTTGACGGATATAGAAGTTATCATCTAGTTTATAAATATCATAATCCGTCCAATCCTTTATATGATGGTCTGAGAGTGGAAATGCAATTAAGAACTCGTTTACAACATATTTGGGCGACTGCTGTAGAAACTATGGGAACCTTTTTAGGTCAAGCATTAAAATCTAAACAAGGTGACAAAGAATGGTTAGACTTTTTTGCTGTTGTATCTTCCGCCTTTTCTTTTTTAGAAGGAACGCCACAAGTACCAAGATTTTCTCATTTAAATAAAGAAGAAACAATTGCACTTGTCACAGAAATGGAAAGAGAGCTTGGAGCAATTGAAAAAATGAAAAATTTTTCGATTGTAGTCAATTCCATTGGTAGAGGTAAAAGTTATTTTTATCATTTACTTGTGTTAAATTCTTTGGAGCATAATATAGAAGTTTATACGTATGATAGAGATAATTTTGAAAAAGCTCTAGCTGACTATGCAAAATTTGAAAGTGAAGCTGCAAAAGGAAGTAAATTAGAACCTGTTTTAGTTTCTGCGGGACCAATGGAAAACTTGAGAAAAGCTTACCCAAACTTATTTTTAGATATCTCGGAATTTGAAAGAGTTTTAATGAGATTAATAAAAACAGGAAAGTAATTAAAAGCCCGCCTCAGAAATCTCTAAGGAGGGTTTATTATTTCAATTAAATTGATAAAAATCAATCTCAAAAAATTAATTAAGAAAATTATTATATTTGTTTAATAGTTTAAAATTATGGAAAGTATAATAATTTACCCAAAAGACGAAAAGCAAAAATCTTTGCTCAAATCTCTTTTAGAGGAACTTAAAGTTCGTTTTGAAATTGGCGAAAATGATGAAACTTTGCTTTCTGAAGAAGATTTTTATAAAAAGATTGATAAATCTATTGAACAAGCAGAATCTGGAAAAACTATTAATATTTCAAAAGATAAACAAAGAGAATTCTTAGGCTTATGATTTTTGAGATTGAGTTAACTGATGAAGCCAGTTCTGATGTTGACAAACACAAAAAGTCGGGAGACAAAAAAGTTTTAATCAAGATTGATAAATTATTGGATGAATTAAGGACTCACCCGACTACTGGAACTGGAAAACCAGAAATCCTCAAACATTATAAAACTACGACTTGGTCCAGAAGAATTTCTGAGAAGCACAGAATGGTTTACAGAATCGAAAATGAAAAAGTTATTGTTTTAGTTTTGTCGCTTTATGGGCATTATGATGATAAATAAAATGAATTTCAATAAAAATCCCATTTCAAACTTTGAAATGGGATTTATTGTTATATCAAATTGATTCTTTAGTAAGAACCTTTCTCAATAAAATGAGCGGCAACTTTTTCTGTCAAAGCAATTGGATTTGGTGTGTTCACGTATTTTGTGAAACGTCTAAGTCCAGCTAACATCATTCTTTGCTCGTCGCCTTCGGAGAAAGAAACGATACCTTCTTTGGCGTTAGTGGTGATGATTTCAACTGCTTTGTAAAGATTTAGTCTTGCCATTGCAGCTTCCACAGAATCTGTATCGAAATGTCTCTCAGCTCTCAGGATGGCGGATTCTGCCATATAGATTTGGTTCAGGATTTCGGAAGCGTTTAGTAGCAAATGCTGTTGTTTCTCGATGTCCATCATATATTTTTGAAGCGCAGAACCGGAAACCATTAAGAAAACTTTCTTCAAGTTCTTGATGACTTCTTTTTCCTCAGACATATATTCTGAATAATCTGGAATGTCAAAAGACGGAATGCCCATCAATTCTTTAGCAACATTTTTCGCAGGCGTTAACAAATCAATTTTGCCTTGCATCGCACGTTTGATTAACATTCCAACAGCTAAAAGTCTGTTGATTTCGTTAGTTCCTTCGTAGATTCTAGAAATCCTTGAATCTCTCCAAGCAGATTCCATTGGTGTATCTTCGGAGAAGCCCATTCCACCATAGATTTGGATACCTTCATCTGCTGTATGCTGTGCTAAATCTGATACGAAAACCTTCAGGATAGAGCATTCTACCGCAAATTCTTCCACACCTTTCAGTTCCGCTTGCTCGTGGTTCATTCCGCCAGCAACCAACTCTTCGATTTTGTCTTCCACATTTTTTGCTGCTCTGTAAGAACCCGCTTCACTCACGAAAGCGCCTGTTGCCATCTCTGCCAACTTCTTACGAATCGCTCCAAATGTATTGATAGAAACTCCAAATTGCTTTCTCTCTGTAGAATAAGTCAATGAATGGTTCAGGATTCTTCTTTGGGCATCCAGACAAGCCGCAGCTAATTTGATACGACCAACGTTAAGGGCATTCAATGCGATTTTGAAACCGTTGTTTCTTTCGCCCAAAAGATTCTCAACAGGAATTTTCATATCATTGAAGAAAACCTGACGCGTAGAAGACGCACGGATTCCCAATTTGTGTTCCTCTTCTCCTAAAGTCAGACTTTCTGGATTTTCCAATTCAGAACGGTTGATTACAAATCCAGTGATGTTTTTGTCATCATCAATCTTAGCAAACAATGTGAAAGTATCTGCAAATCCAGCATTAGAAATCCACATTTTTTGACCATTGATGATATAATGTTTTCCATCTTCAGAAAGTTTTGCTCTTGTTTTTCCACTGTTGGCATCAGAACCTGCATCTGGCTCAGTCAAACAATAAGCTCCGAATTTAGTTCCAGCAGCCAAGTCCGGAAGGTATTTCTGCTTTTGTTCTTCGGTTCCGTAAAGCAAAATTGGCAATGTCCCGATTCCTGTGTGCGCACCATAAGCTGTTGCCAATGAACCTGTAGAACCCGAAAGGTAATCGCAAGCCAACATTGTAGTTACGAATCCCATTCCCAAACCGCCGTACGCTTCCGGAACTGCGATTCCCAAGAATCCCATTTCCCCGATTTTACGCATAACTTCTTCCGTGTAAGCGTAATCTTTTTTCTCGAATCTTTGCTTATTTGGAACGACTTCTTTATCGATAAATTCCTTTGCAGAATCGCGAAGCATTTTTTGTTCTTCAGACAATTCTTCGATAGAAAATATTTCGTTTGCAGTGATTTCTTTTATTAGAAATTCGCCGCCATCTAATGTTTTAGTTTCTGCTGACATATTATTGTGATTTTAAATTTTTAATTTGAGATGATAGATGATAGATGATAGACGGATAGATAATAGACTAATGTTTGTCTATTTTCTATCAGTCTATTATCTCTTTGTTTTAAAGTAGTTCAAACACACTCGCAGCGCCTTGACCTGTTCCAACGCACATTGTCACAACGCCGTATTTGCTGTTTCTTCGTTTCATTTCGTCAAGAAGTTGAACAGTTAATTTTGTTCCTGTACAACCAAGTGGATGTCCAAGTGCGATTGCGCCGCCGTTTACGTTGACGATGTCTGGATTGATATTCAGTTCTCTCAAGATGGCAACGGACTGAGAAGCAAAGGCTTCATTCAATTCAAATAAATCGATGTCCGATTGTTTAAGACCTGCCTGTTCCAAAGCTTTTGGAATGGCATACATTGGTCCGATTCCCATGATTCTTGGCGGAACTCCGACAGTCGAATAGGAGAGAAGTCTTGCCACTGGAGTCAAGTTTAATTCTTTCACCATTCTTTCGGACATTACCATTGTAAAAGCAGCACCGTCAGAAGTTTGAGAAGAATTACCTGCGGTTACAGAACCATTAGCTGCGAAAACCGGACGTAATTTTGCTAAAGCTTCGATTGAAGTATCAGCTCTTGGACCTTCGTCTTGTTTGAATTCATATTCTTTGGTCTGAATTTTTTCCTTTTCATCAAGGAAATTATATTTCACATCAATCGGAACAATCTGATTGTCGAATTTCCCTTCTTTAATCGCTTTAATCGCTTTCTGATGAGAGTTATAAGCAAATTGGTCTTGTTCCTCACGACTTACTTTGAACTCGTTGGCAACCGCTTCTGCTGTTAATCCCATTCCCCAATAATAATCGGGATTTGATTTTGCCAAATCCGTGTCTGGAATTGGTTTGTAACCGCCCATTGGGATATAAGACATACTCTCTGCACCTCCGGCAATGAAAATATCGCCCATTCCGGCTTTGATTTTTGCAGAGGCAATCGCAATCGATTCTGAACCTGATGCACAATATCTGTTGACTGTTACACCTGGAACTTTGTCCGTATCCAATCCCATTAATGAAATCAGTCTTGCGACATTCAGTCCTTGTTCTGCTTCCGGCATTGCACAACCGACAATTAAGTCATCGATGCGAGCCGGATCAAGGTTTGGAACATCTTTCATCAGACGTTCTATTACAGTTGCCGCCATATCATCTGGACGTGTAAAACGCAAAGACCCTTTCGGCGCTTTACCAACTGCTGTTCGGTATCCTGTTACTATATATGCTTCCATATTTTTATAAGATGTTAGAGTTTAGATGTTAGAAGTTAGATTTAAAACTTTAAATAAATTCTAACTGTTATTTAATTTAGTTTTGAATGAATAAATCATTTTCTGAATTTCAGAAAGTTCGTTGATTAAAGGCGCAACCTCAATTTCCTTTTTAAATTCTAATTCAAATAATAGGATTAATTGAGTTTCTAATTCATAAGCAGAACCTGAAGCTACTCCTAAAAATTGAATAAATTCTTTAACGTTATTTCTTCCTGCGCCTTCGGCAATATTAGAAGGAATTGAAACCGCACATCTTCTGATTTGACTTATTAATCCAAATTTTTCTTCAGTAGGTAAATCTTGAGTAATGATATAAATTCTTTTAACCAAATTCATCCACCTTTTCCAAATCTGCAAGTCTTGTAATCTACGCGCTTTCATCTAACTTCTAATATCTAACTTCT
>DLND01000153.1 GCA_002476905.1 Flavobacteriales bacterium UBA7519 | reverse complement strand
CCAACTTTTGATCTTGATCCAAAAAAAGTAACAGGTTCGCCAACGGTTCGCCAAAAATAAAAAAACGCCCTGAAAATCAGAGCGTTAATTACTAATAAGTAGACCCACAGGGATTCGAACCCCGACAGGCGGTACCAAAAACCGAAGTGCTACCGTTACACCATGGGTCTGTCGTTTTATTGTGATGCAAATTTATAGCTTTTTTTTGAACTTGCAAACTTTTTATGAAAAAAAATGAATAATTTTATAAAATAATTTTTCACAAATCTCAATGTTAATCGACCTTTCCAAAGCATCGCCAATCAACCAAACCTCATCTAACGAATTTGAAACCAAAGTTTTAGACTTCATAAAAGAATGGTTTTCGGAGTCAAAAACGGTGAAAATCCAGAGTTCTGGTTCTACAGGAATTCCGAAAATTTTTGACGTAGAAAAATCCAAAATGTTGAACTCAGCAGAGATGACTTGTGATTTTTTAGGATTGAAAGAAGGAAATTTGGCTCTACTCTGTCTTCCGACTGAATATATCTCGGGAAAAATGATGGTCGTAAGAAGTATTTTGAGAAAATTAAACCTGAAAATCGCTCCAACTTCTCTCAACCCATTAGAAAATATAAATGAAGAAATTGATTTTTGTGCGATGACGCCCTTACAAGTTGAAAATTCTTTGGATAAAATTAATTTAATTAAAAACTTAATTATTGGCGGCGCAGCTGTTTCGGAAACTTTAAAACAAAAAATCTCTCAAACCCTCAAATTCTCAAACTCTCAAACTAAAATTTTTGAAACTTATGGAATGAGCGAGACGCTTTCCCACATCGCTTTGAAACAGGTTTTCCCAAATCAGGAAGATTGGTTTACGGTTTTTGATGGCGTTGATATTGCTTTGGATGAAAGAGGTTGTTTGAAAATATTTGCTCCAAAACTGAATGCAGAGATTTTACAGACCAATGACTTAGTTGAAATTAATGATAATAAGCAATTTCGATTTTTAGGACGGATTGATAATGTGATTAATTCTGGAGGCGCAAAGATCTTTCCTGAAGAGTTAGAAAAACTCGTTAAGAAAGAAATTCCGAATGAAGTTGTATTTCTTGGAATTGAAGATGAAAAATTAGGACAAAAATTAATCCTCATAATCGAAGGAGAAAATAACGAACATTTAAAATCTAAAATTGATAATCTAAAATTTGAAAAATCGTTTCATAAACCAAAAGAGATTATTTTTGTAGAACAAATCCCAAGAACGCCCAACGGAAAAGTGAATCGTCTTGAATTGAAAAAAATGATTACTAACTAAAATGAAAGATTTTTCTACTGAAATCAGCTACAAAACTTCCCGCTCTTCCGGAGCTGGCGGACAAAATGTGAATAAGGTAGAAACAGCTGTGACAGCTATGTGGAACGTAATGGAAAGTCAATTCTTCTCTTTTGATGAAAAACTTCGAATCTCAGAAAAACTCAAAAACAGAATCAATTCCGAAGGACTGCTCCAGATGACCTCGTCGGAAAGCAGAACGCAGGTTCAGAATAAAAAAATCGTAACCGAAAAAATGCTGGATTTGGTAGAGAAAGCTTTGTTTGTTCCAAAAAAACGTTTGGCTACAAAACCATCGAAAGGCCAGATCCAGAAAAGGATTGACAATAAAAAGAAATTATCCGAGAAAAAAGAAAACAGAAAATTTAGATTTTAAAGTCTGACAATTTCTTTATTTCATCGTTGATTTTCGCAGTATATTCCAGTTGTTTTTCGTGGATTCTTCCGTGGCTGGTAACGTTTTCATAATCCTGCTGATAAACCTTGTAATCATCATAAATCCGGGCATAGTAATTATGCAGCATTTTAGCATCCATTGTTTTATCACTGATTAACTTCCGGAACCTTCTGGCAAATAATTCGGCTATATCAAAATGACTTTGCTCGTGCATCAGTACAAAATCCGTTTTATGATCTCTATGCGCCCAGGATTTTGAAGGCACAAAAAAGGCTTCTATTTTGACTTGTCTCGCAGTAAATTTTTTGGTTGAACTGTTTAGCAAGTAAGAAGTTGTAGCCGCTGCTTTGGAAGATATCGCAATATCTTTTGACTGAAAAACGTCCCAGGCTAATTGCCTGTTTTCATTCCACGCCAATTTTTCCTGAGCAGATACCAGAGTCGCAAAACAGAAAAAAACCAACATTGAAAATAGTCGTAACATCATTGTTAGATGTTTTTTTTCAATTAATGTTAATTTATTTCCACAAAAAATGTATTTTTACCTCCCTCATTTTAAAAAATGGAAAAAGAGATAAAAATCAACTTTGAAGTTATCCCGAGTTACGATGAACTCAACGATATAGAAAAAACACTTTTTGATAAAGCTAAAACTATCCGGGAACAAGCTTACGCGCCCTACTCCCATTTTTTTGTTGGTTGCGCGCTTCTTTTGGAAAACGGCGAAATAATCACAGGAAGTAACCAGGAAAACGCCGCATATCCTTCCGGTTTGTGTGCTGAGAGAACGACGATTTTTTGGACTTCGGCGAATTATCCAGATGTAAAAATCAAAAAACTATTCGTGATTGGCGGACCAGAAGACGCTTTAAGTTCAGTTCCAATTCCACCTTGTGGCGGTTGCAGACAATCTCTTTTGGAATATGAAGCTAAGCAAAAAGAACAAATCGAAATCTATTTTGCCGCACCAAACGGAGAAATCATCAAAACAAAATCTATCCGAGACTTGTTACCATTCTCATTTGACGGTAGTTTTTTATAATTTTTTAGGAGCAACAAGTTGGTAGCTTCGGTAGAACATCCCAACCTGCTGTCCACTATATCTTTTTTGTCATTGCGAAGGACGTGAAGCAATCCGTAGAACATTATAACAATCTCAATAACAAAAAAGGATGCCGTTCCCATCAGGGCTAGGTTGAGGATTTATCTTTTTTTCGAGTTTTTTTTAAATCTCAAAAATCTTACTTTCCTCGTTGATTCGTCGGACTACGTTTTCTGTCCGTTCTTTATGTGTATCCGTTATAAAGATCTGTCCGAAACTTTCTTTATTCACCAATTCTATCAATTGAGAAACTCTAGTGTCATCTAACTTATCAAAAATATCGTCCAGAAGAAGAATTGGAGACTTTCCTGTGAGTTCTTTGATTCGGTTGATTTGAGCCAACTTTAATGAAATTAAAAATGATTTCTGTTGACCTTGAGAACCGATTTTTTTGATAGAATTCCCATTCATTTCAAATAACAAATCATCTTTGTGTGTTCCTTTTGAGGTGTAGGTCAAAGCTCTGTCTTTGTCAATTGAAATCGATAAAAGTTCTTTGAAATTATTATCAAAAAGATGAGATTCATAAATGACATTCACGATTTCTTTTCCACCAGAAATGATTTCGTAGAAATGCTGAACAATTGGATTAAGTTTTTCTACAAACTCTTTTCTTTTCTCGAAAATCCTTGTTCCAAAATTTGAAATCGGGTCATCATAAATCTCCAGAGAATCTTTATCAAACGTTCTGTTCTTCGCAAAATATTTTAATAAAGCATTTCTCTGCTGAATGGTTTTCTGATACTGAATCAAATCAAAAAGATAAGAGGAATCGGTCTGAGAGATCATCGCATCCAGAAATTTTCTTCGGCTTTCTCCAGAATCAGAAATTAAATTGGAATCGTAAGGCGAGATCATCACACTTGGGAGATAACCAATATGATCAGCCAATCTGTCGTAGCTTTTATCATTTTTCTTAATGACTTTTTTTGATTCTTTTGGCATCAGAATCTTAATCAGATCTTCCTTTTCCTCATTCTGGATTTCGGATTCGATGACAAAGAAATCTTCATTTGATTTAATATTATTGAGGTCGGAATTTCCCAAAAAACTTTTTCCAACAGAAAGATAATGAAGTGCATCCAGAACATTGGTCTTCCCCACGCCGTTATTTCCCACAAAACAGTTGATTTGCGGAGAAAATAGGAAAGCTTTTTCCGAGTGGCTTTTGAAATTGATGATCGAAAGTTTGTTGATAATCATTTACTTGAAATTCATTACTAATTTTAATAAGTCAGCGGGGTCTTTTCTTGTATCCCAAATAAAAAGAATTTCAACAGAATCATCTTTTATTTTATAGAGAATATAATAATCTTTAATGAGTTTTCCACGATAAACATTGCCCGAAATAGAAATACCCGAATGAGGAAAATCTGCAATTTGTTGAGCGGAATTTTCAAACAAAATATTCAGTTTTTGTGAATAGCGTTTGGATTTATTTCTGAGTATCCAATATTGCAAAATCTCTTTTCGGATTTCCCTCGCAACAGGCGACCAAATTAATCTTTTAGCCATTCTTCAAAATATGCATTTACTTCTTCATTGGTAAAAGTCTGCCCATTGTTAATTTGCTCTTCGCTAATGTTTAGAATTTCTAAAATTTCAGCAGGCAATTTTATTTCTTCTTCTTTAAAATAGGCTTCAACTTCTTCTTCAGTCATTGGTTTTTCAGATTCGTAGATAGATGGAGATTCTGCGACGATATTGGGAGATTTTGATTCAAAATTCTTGAGGAAAGCGGATAACAAATAATAATTATCGGATTCACAGATTTTCTGAATCAGTTTTATTTTAATATCATTAATGTTTTCCATCACTCAAAAATTTCAGTAAAGATAAAACTTCTTAATTACAAAATCAATTTCCGAAATTGACGAAATGAGGAACTTCTGCTGCAAAAGAATTCATTGGCATCATATTATTTCTGTAGCTGTTAAAATCAAAAGCAGAACTATTATCAAAAGGAACTTTTGGGTAATACATTAATGACAGTTGTATCCTATTAAACACCAGATAAGGATTATTGATTAGTACACCAATCCCAATTTTTGTGTTAACATTGGTCTTCAACAGTTTTTCTTCCGGCATTCCCAGCCATCCAAAGGCAGTTGTAATATACGGACTGAAGTGGAAGTTTTTCCAGGTTTTATTGATGAAAAACTGCAGCTGGTATCTTAAAACCAATTTCTTAGTCCCAATGTAATCATAGTTATATACTGGAAATTCATCTTGAGCAGAAAGATTAATCCGGTCTCTGTAAGAATAATTATTTCTTGGATTTCCCAACGCTAGCGTCGGTGAAAAAAAATGCCGAACCTTGGCAAATTTCCAATCCATCAGATTGGTAAAGTACGTCCCATCTACCCGAAATGCATCGCGATTAATTTTTCCCTCATTAAAAAAACGTCCAAACTGTGCTTTGATATTGAAATATCCGACGTTTGTAAAATCTCCATAAGCAGCAGAAATTCCTGCGTAGGGAACAACTTCCTTGCTTCTCGATAGTAAGCCAGCTGTCAGACTGAATGAATTCCCATACGGAATATCTTCCGGCAGATCATACTGAAAAACCTGCTGCTGAACA
>DLND01000108.1:16793-17302 GCA_002476905.1 Flavobacteriales bacterium UBA7519 | reverse complement strand
TCCGATTACATCACTTTCATTGAGTACACTGAAAGGACCTGAGATTGGACAAGGTGCAGCATTCACCGGGATGATGCGTCAGTTGGGCGGTTCATTTGGGATCGCAGCTATTACAACGTTCATTGCCAACAGAAGTCAACTTTACAGAAGTAATCTTGTCGCGCATTTGGATGTTAACGATTTGGACGTTCAGCAGCGTATCGCAGGACTCAAAGCCAGCTTTATGGCAAAAGGGATGTCAGCAGACAAAGCACTTCAATCAGCTTATCAAATCCTTGATTATGGCGTGACAAAACAGGCAACAGTATTATCTTATATGGATGTTTTTCTCTATTTGGGGATTGCCTTCCTGATATGTATTCCGTTTGTATTGTTCGTGAGAGAAAGAAAAGGCAAAGGCGAGAAAATCGACCTGAGTGCGGTTCATTAATATTTATTTTTTAGTTGTTTGTAAAAAACTCGGAACCTTCAGTGGTTTTGAGTTTTTTATTTTTAGGAGCCGGGAACCT
>DLND01000108.1:7498-16671 GCA_002476905.1 Flavobacteriales bacterium UBA7519 | reverse complement strand
TTTAGGAGCCGGGAACCTGCTTTCTGCTATATCTTTTTGCGCTAGAACGTTTAGTCTGTCAGGCTGAGGCTCTCGAAGCCGCGCAACAATTAAAAACCCATATAAACTCAAATTGTTATCCCATAACTATTTTTAATTTCCGACATCACAAAAGAGCTGTGTGTACTTCCAATACTTTCCAAAGAACCCAATTTGTTAAAAACAAAATCCTGATAATGCTTCATATCCTGAACCTGAACTTTCAAGAGAAAATCAAAATCACCGGAGATATTATAACATTCCACAACTTCATCGATGGAAAGAATATCGTTGACAAACTGGTTTCCGATGTTTTTATCGTGCTGTTTTAGTTTGACATTACAAAAGACAATAAACCCTTTATTCAATTTCTCCGAATCAAGAACGGCAATGTAATTCTTAATAAAGCCATCTTGTTCCAGCTTTTTTACACGCTCAAAAACAGGCGATGCAGAGAGATTCACTTGCTGTGCTAATTCTTTTACCGTGAATTTAGAATTTTTTTGAAGGATTTTTAAGAGTTTGATGTCAGTATCGTCGAGCATAATTCAGAATATATTTTGGTTTCAATTTTATGATTGGTAAAAATATAGAATATTTGTCTTTTTAATTATGGTTTTTAAGTTTTATTTGCTTAAAAATTTCATTTAATAAAAAATAAAAAACTTTAAATATAATTTTACACAAAATATTAATCTAAATAATAAGATATGTGTGAAACAAAAGTAAGAACACCAAAATTAGACACCGTTGGAAGCTTCTTAAGACCAGAAGTTCTAAAAAAAGCAAGAGAACAATATTCTAACGGAGAAATCTCAAAAGAACAACTCACCGAAATCGAAAACCAGGAAATCATCAAATTAGTTGAGAAGCAAAAAGAGTTAGGATTAGAAGTGATTACCGATGGCGAGTTCCGCCAAAGCTACTGGCATCTCGATTTTTTCTGGGGATTCGAAGGTGTTGAACACAATTTTATGCCGCGCGGTTATCAATTTCACGGCGAAGAAACCAAAAATGATTCTGCAAGATTGACTGGAAAAATCAGATTTACAAACAATCATCCGTACTTAGGATATTTTGCATTTCTAAAAAGTTTAGCCGGCGAAAATCATATTGCAAGACAAAGTATTCCTGCACCAGCACAGCTTTATGCAGAATTGTTAAGAGAATCGAATGCGGATAAAGTAGCAGAATTTTATCCAGATAGAGCAGAATTTCTAAGTGATTTATCAAAAGCTTACCGCGACGCCATTTTAGCTTTTTACGAATTGGGTTGCCGAGATTTGAAAATTGATGACTGCACTTGGGGAATGTTATGCGATGCCAATTTTTGGAAAACAATGGCAGGTGAAAACTACAATCCGGATTTGCTAAAAGAAACCTACTTGAAACTCAATAACGATGCTTTGCAGGATTTGCCAGCAGATTTAAGGATTTCGACTCACGTTTGCAGAGGAAATTATCATTCTACTTGGGCAACTTCCGGCGGATATGAGCCTGTTGCAGATACACTTTTTGCCAAAGAAAATGTAGGCAATTTTTATTTGGAATTTGATGATGACCGTTCTGGGGACTTTGCGCCATTAAGATTTGTTCCGGAAAATAAAAACGTTGTTTTAGGCTTAATTACGAGTAAAAATCCAACTTTGGAACAGAAAGAAAATATCATTGCAAGAATCAAAGAAGCCAGCCAATTTGTAAGTCTTGACAGATTAAGTCTCAGCCCGCAATGTGGTTTTGCATCCACCGAAGAAGGCAATATCTTGACCGAAGAAGACCAATGGAACAAGATAAAATTAGTAAAAGAAATTGCCGACGAAGTCTGGAAATAAAAAAATTCAATAATAATCTAAGCATCCAATTTTGGGTGCTTTTTTCATTACGAACTAAAATATTGAAAAGTATAGCTAAAGAATAAAAAAGCCTTTATTTTTGCTTAGTTATTAATGTAAAAATACAATGAATAATCTGAACGAAAAACAAAAAATGCTTTCTGGCGAGATATATGATGCAGGCGATGCGACTTTGGTAAAGGAAAGACAAAAATGCAAAGACCTCTGTTTCGAATACAATCATATTCCACCTTCAAAACTTAAAGAGAGAAAAGCTCTAATCAAAAGGCTTTTCGGAAAGACAGAAAAGATGTTTCATATAGAGCAACCTTTCTATTGTGATTACGGTTACAATATCGAGATTGGCGAAAACTTTTATACCAATCATAATGTTGTGATTTTGGATTGTGCAAAGGTAACTTTTGGAGATAATGTTTTCATTGCGCCCAATTGCGGATTTTATACAGCGGGACATCCTTTGGACGCCGAAACCAGAAACAAAGGTTTGGAATATGCGCTTCCTATTACCGTGGGAGACAACGTATGGATTGGCGCAGGTTGCAGTATTCTGCCGGGCGTTACCATTGGCGATAATGCAGTCATCGGCGCTGGAAGTGTGGTGGTAAAAGATATTCCTGCTAATGTTTTAGCCGTGGGAAATCCTTGTAAAGTCATCAAAGAAATATTGTAAATCAACCACAAAAGTCACAAAAGTTTTTACATCAAAATAAAATCGAAGATTTTAAAACTTAGGTGTGCTTTTTATAATTTCAAAATAACTTAACAAACTTAGAGCTTGGCTAAAAAATATAAAACCACAAAGTCACAAAAGAAAAATCAAAAAAAGAAAATCTTTCAAAGAGCAAAAAAGCTAACTTATGAAGCCATTATCCTTATTCGAACTTTTGATAGACTTAAGGAAAATTAAAACTTTTGTGACTTTTGTGGTTTTTGAAACAAATTTAAACAAGTTCTTAATTGTTCCTTTGGTGTCTTTTGAGTATAGATTTTAAGCGCTCAAACTTTCAAATTCTAAAACTCTCCAACTCAACTCAACTCATCCAATCAAATCCAGAAACTGTTGTTCATCCAAAATCGTGATCGTTCCGATGTCTTGAGCTTTTTTCAATTTGCTTCCTGCTTTTTCCCCAACAACCAAATAGTTGAGGTTTTTCGAAACTGCAGAAATATTTTTTCCGTTGTGTTTTTCCACCATTTCTTCCGCTTGCTCTCTTGTGAAAAGCGATAATTTTCCAGTGAAAAGAAAGGTTTTTCCTTCCAGCGCATTAGATAAAACTTCATTTGTATTTTCTCCTTTTATAAGAATTTGCTTTTGGATAATACTTTTTTGAACCCTTTTTCGGCTTAATTGAAATTCAAAAGCATTATCAATTAATTTATTGAAAAGATGTCCACATACATAAGCATCATCCAGAGCATTATGATAATTTTTTTGTTCTATTGCGAGATGTTTAGCAACTGTAGACAATTTGTAATTTTCCAAATTTAGATTTAATCTCGAAATCTGAAGTGTGCAAAAAGCTTTATATGTTGGTTGAGGTAAGTTATAATGGTTAAGAGTTTTTTCTAAAATTGAGATATCGGTTGACGCATTATGTGCAACGATATTTTTATTATGAAAATAATGTTGAATTTCATTCCAGATTTCATCAAACTCTCTTTCATTTTCAACATCATCTAATCTGATTCCATTTATGCTTGAGTTGATTGGACTGAATTGAAGATTTATAGGTTTTATCAAAGAATAATATTCTGATATGACTTTTCCATCAACAAATTCCACAATTCCGATTGAACAAGGAATATGTCCATATGATGTTTCAAAATCTAAAGAAGTAAAAGTCGTTATCATTATTTTATTAAATCTAAAAATTCATCTTCTGTTAGAATCTTAATTGTATCAAATTTTTTAGCTTTCTCTAATTTGCTTCCAGCTTTTTCTCCAGCAACTAAAAAATCTAAATTTTTGCTTACTGCTGAAAGATTTTTACCTCCATTTTTTTCAACAATAACTTGAGCTCCATCTCTTGTAAACTTAGTTAAACTTCCCGTAAATAAAAAAGATTTATTTTCAAAAATATTTGATAAAAGCTCTTCTTCTTTTAAATTGAATTGAAGACCTGCAACTTTAAGTTTGTTTATTATTTGTATGTGTTTTTCAACCGAAAAGAATTTTACAATACTTTCTGCTATTTTCTCACCAACATCTCCAACAGAAGCAATTTCTGAAAGATTTGCAGTAATTAGATTATCAATTGAACGAAATTCTTTAGCTAATTTTTTTGCTACAGTTTCTCCAACGTGCTTTATTCCTAAAGCGAATAATACTTTTTCAAAAGGAATATTCTTGGATTCTTTTATTGAATTAATTATTAATTCTGCTGATTTTTCTTTAATTCCAACTCTGTTTCTATCGGCAATACTTGCGATAAAACTTTCAAAATCTTTATCGTCAATATGTTTATTGTTTTTGAGTATTTCATCTATAAAATCAATATTATCAAAGTAATAATTAGAATTGTCAAATAAGGAATCTGACTTGAAATATTGTGGGAATTTCAATTCTAATAAGTAATTTAAAGAAACATAATTTTTAAGTGAAAAGTAATTTCCGTTGATGTAAGAATTTGCTTTTATGAATTCTTGTTTAAATTTTAAGAACTTTTTATTTGTATTATTTACAAGGATTAAATCATCGATATAATTTATTTGCTTGGAAATTTCTTCGGCTTCAATTATCGTTAAGTTTCCCCATTTTTTGGATAAAGCAAAAATTGCTTTTGATAATGGAACTTGTAATTGATTTTCATCCTTCAAACCAGCTTCTTCATTATCTAACCATTTTTCAAGACCAATAATTTTTTCTTTTTCCAAGGAATATAAGTCAGAATAGTTTGATATCATATTGTTATGGTATAACAAATCAATAGTTCCTCCTCCTAAACCTTCAATGTCCATTGCTTTTCTACTGACAAAATGTTGTATTCTACCAATTATTTGTGGCTTACAACCATCTTCATTTAAACAATAATGAATTGCTTGACCAGATATTCTATAAAGTGGCTTTTTACATTCTGGACATTTTGTAATATATTCAATTTCCTTACTCGAATTGTCTCGTTTCTCAGTATTCACACCGACAATCTTCGGAATAATTTCTCCTCCTTTTTCTACATAAACAAAATCATTGTCGTGCAAATCCAACTTTTTGATGATATCTTCATTATGAAGTGAAGCTCTTTTTACGGTTGTTCCTGCCAATAAGACAGGTTTCAGATTGGCAACAGGCGTTATCGCTCCAGTTCTTCCGACTTGATAAGAAACACTTAAAAGCTCCGTTTCCACTTTTTCTGCCTTGAATTTGTAAGCCATTGCCCAACGTGGCGATTTCGCTGTATAACCGAGCTGTCTTTGTTGTTTCAATGAATTAACTTTCAAAACGATTCCGTCAATTTCAAAAGGTAATTTGTGTCTTTCCGTATCCCAAAACGTGATGAATTCTTTTACTTCATCCAAAGTTTTACATAACTTCGCTTGGTCTTCTGAAACTCGGAAACCCCAATTTTTGGCTTTTGCCAAGATTTCCCAATGTGTATCTGCAGGAAATTCTTCCGCAATATATTGATACAAAACTGCCGAAAGTCCACGTTTTCTCACTTCTGCCGAATCTTGCATTTTCAAACTTCCACTGGCAGTATTTCTAGGATTCATAAACAAATCCAAACCTTCTTCCTCACGGCTTTTATTGATTTTTTCAAAGTTTTTTCTTGTTAGATAAATTTCGCCTCGGATAAAAAATCGATTCGGGAAATCGGCTTTCAAAGTCAAAGGGATATCGGAAATTGTTCTCACATTATTCGTGATTTCATCGCCCTGAAAACCATCGCCACGTGTTACAGCTTGCGATAATTTTCCGTTTTCATAAAGAATGGAAATTGAGGCACCGTCATATTTCAATTCAGCAACAAACTCAACCGGTTCTTCAATGGTTTTGGTGATTCGTTTTTCCCAATCTTCCAGGTCATCAAAATCATAAGAATTGTCCAAAGAATACATTCTGTATTGATGTCGAACGGTTGGGAAATTCTTTGTGATTCCACCTCCAACACGCAAAGTCGGAGAATTGGCATCAAAAAATTCCGGATGCGCTGCCTCCAAATCCTGAAGTTCTTTCAGTTTTTCATCAAATTCAAAATCAGAAATTGTATTATTATCAAGAACATAATAATTGTAATTATGCTGATGAAGTTCTTCTCTCAGAGATTCTATCTTTTGCTGAATGTTTTCGGACATTGTGGGAATTATTTAACGCAAAAATAACCAAAACAAGTAGAACGACTAAAAATAAAATGAGTAATTTGCTTACCCATAGAAATAAAACCACATAGTCACATAGATTTGAACTTCTTTGAGCTTTTTGCTAAGGTTAAAGTTTATACTGAGCTTGTCGAAGTGCCTTTGTGAACCTTAAAAGAGTTTAAATAATCAAAAAAAATCTTTGTGGACTTTATGTTTAAATTTATTCAATATTAAAAAAGAATGAAGAAAATATTTTGTAGTTTAACCTTTGTCACGGCTATGTTTATCAATGCTCAAACTCAGATTATTGCCCATCGTGGTTACTGGAATACACAGCCGAAAACGTCTGAAAATTCCATCAAAGCTTTAGAAAATGCTCAGAGATTAAAAATCTACGGATCAGAATTCGATGTGAGAATGACGAAAGATGGTATTTTGGTTATCAATCACGATGAACATCATGGGAAAATGACTATTGAACAAACCGATTTCAGGGATCTGAGGAAATTAAAGCTTTCGAATGGTGAAAAGTTACCGACTTTAAAAGATTATTTGAGACAAGGAAAGAAAGATCCGTCTTTAATGATGATTATCGAAATTAAGCCTGTGAAATCACAGGAAAAGGAAAACGAGATTGTGGCAAAAACAATCAGGATGGTGCAAGATATGAAGCTTGACTCCCAAAGCGAATTCATTTCCTTTAGCTTGAATGTTTGTAAAGAAATTAAAAAAGTTGAACCAAAATTCAAAGTACAATATCTTAATGGAGAATTGTCTCCTGATCAAATCAAAAATGAAGGTTTGGACGGATTGGATTATCATTACAGTGTGTTCCAGAAAAATCCGGCTTGGATCCAGGAAGCAAAAGCTTTAGGACTAATCACCAATTCCTGGACGGTAAATGATGTAAAAATTTATAACGAATTAAAATCTCAGGGAATCGGATTTATTACAACCAACATTCCGGATCAGCTGAAAGGGAAGTAATTTAATTACAAATATTCTAAATATAAATCTGTCTTGCTTGGGGCAGATTTTTTTTTGTCTAGATAAATGAAATTTTAAACAATTAAATGTTTGTGGTGGTGTGGTTATCTTTATTTTATCGGGAAAAGACAATAAAGTTAGATAAATTAAGTCGCGAATTAACATTAAAAATCATTCATGTTTTTAAACAACTGTTTTTTAAAAGTTTATGTATTGTTGTTAATTATAAATTAATATGTTATTTAAAAATTCTTTAAAATATGTTAAAATCGTGTTAAAGCTATGCTTGTTATAGCGATATAATTTTGCGCAAACAAAAAAATGTATGCGTAAAGAGACTCAAAAACTGCTTCTATTATCCATTCTCGGATTGGTTAGCGTCCAAATGGCGGCTCAACAGCAGGTGAAAAAAGACACGGTGAAAACCATTGATGAAGTTGTGGTAACGGCTTTAGGAATTAAAAGACAGAATAAAGCTTTGGGATATTCTACCGAAACCATCAATTCCGAACAGCTTTTGAGAACCCAGAATAACCACTGGACAGGCGCTTTGGAAGGGAAAGTTGCCGGATTGAAAATTCAGACTGCAGGTGCAGGTCCATTAGCAACTCCAAGAATTACGTTAAGAGGAGATGTTTCGATGAATGGTTTTGATGACCAGGCTTTGATCGTTTTAGACGGTGTTCCGATGAATTCCAGAACCGTTGGAACAGGAACACCTGCTTATGGTGCAGGCTCTGGAGGTGATGTACCAATTGATTACGGAAATGACCTGAACAGTATAAATCCTGATGATATAGAAAGCATTACGGTTCTGAAAGGTCCGACAGCTGCTGCATTATACGGTTCCAGAGGCGCTAAGGGGGCAATCATGATTACCACAAAGTCAGGGAAGACTAAACAGGGCAGAATTCAGGTGTCTTTGAACTCTTACACAAGTTTCGATTCTGTATTAAAATGGCCGGACTATCAGTATGAATATGGGCAGGGAACAATGCAGAAAAACCAGAAGTGAGAATATTTTTATTCTTACCAGGCTTCAGCTGACGGAGTAAATACAGGTTCTACAAGCAGTGCTTTCGGCCCAAGATTTAATGGACAGAGCTATTTTCAATATGATCCTACCGTTCAGGGGCAGAGCAAAGAAAGACAGCCGTGGAGACCTTATACAAATAATATCAAAGATTTTTGGGAAGTTGGAACAACATACTCCAATAATCTTTCAATAGAAAGCTCAAATGATAAGACTGCTTTCAGAACATCACTTTCTTATCTTAATAATGAGTGGATGATGCCTAATACAGGATTTGACCGATGGAGTGCAGCAGTATCAATAGATCATAAAATCAATGAGAAGCTTAAAACAAATGTAAAATTATCGTATAATCAGACGAAGAGTGATAATCTTCCTGCAACAGGGTATAATAACCAGTCTATTTCTTACTTTATGATTTTCCAGAATCCAAATGTAGATTTAGCATGGTATAAGCCCATCTGGAAAACGGGGCAGGAGCAGGTGGACCAGATTCATCCGTTCAGCTCATATATTGATAATCCGTACCTGATTGCTTATGAAATGACCAATAGTCTGAACAAGAAAAACATCACCGGAAATATCAGTTTAAACTATCAAATAAATAAACATTTTGATGTACTATTGAGATCCGGAATGATTTGGAATGATGAAATACGTACCCAAAGAAGACCGTGGAGTTCGGCCAACTATCTACAAGGATATTATCGCGAACAATATGTAAACGGACTGAATTTCAATAATGATCTCATGATCAACTATAAAAATACATTCGGAGCGATTAATTTTTCAGCAACTTTGGGAGGAGGTTCACAATATGAAGAGCAGGTTACCAAAGATTATTTTGCTTTAGGATTAAAAAAAGCTGGTGTGTATAATCTCACCAATGCCGTGACTCAACGTTTTGATATTCCGAGACCTTTTGATAAACAGGTAAATAGTGCATATGGTTTAGCTACTTTTAGCTATCAGGATAAAATCTT
>DLND01000108.1:6717-7340 GCA_002476905.1 Flavobacteriales bacterium UBA7519 | reverse complement strand
ACAGCCAGAAACGACTGGAGTAGTACGCTCCCGAAAGCCAATCGTTCTTATTTTTATCCTTCTGTGGCATCATCATTTATTCTTTCAGATATTTTTAATCTTAAAAGCAATAAATTCAATTACTGGAAGCTTAGGGCTTCATGGTCAAAAGTAGGAAATGATACTAATCCTTATCAGCTTCAGAATTATTACAATCCAAGCTTATCGTTTCCGGGGTCAGTTGAATTATCAAGCAAGTTCCTGAATCCTAATCTGAGACCCGAGATGATTACCAATGTTGAAGCAGGAATAGATTTCAGTCTTTTCAATAACAGATTGAACTATAATATTACAATATATCAGAGTAATTCTGTAGACCAGATAATCAGGAATGTACCTGTTCTATGGGAAACCGGATATTCACAAAGAGTGATCAACTCAGGCGAAATCAGAAACAGAGGGGTAGAAATGATGCTGAATGCTTACCCTGTAAAAAATAAAAATTTCTCATGGAACATTTCTGCAAACTGGTCTCTGAACAGAAACGAAATTCTTTCCTTACCTGAAGAGTTTCAGGGAGAGCCGTATGTGATGGGAAGTGTTGGCGGAGCGGTTTATTACAACGCTGTTGTTGGAGGTTCTAT
>DLND01000108.1:467-6669 GCA_002476905.1 Flavobacteriales bacterium UBA7519 | reverse complement strand
CGCTGTTGTTGGAGGTTCTATTGGTGATATGTATGGTTATGGGCTTATGTACTCGCCGGATGGACAGGTTATTTACGGAGCCGACGGACTTACCGCAAAACCCTCTCAGATGAAAAAAATAGGAAATGCATTTCCGAAATGGAGAGCAGGTCTTCAGAATGAATTCAGATACAAAAATATTACCCTGAGCTTTTCGTTCGACGGTCAGTATAAAGGAGTTGCTTATTCACAATCACATCATAAGATGTCGGAGCAGGGTAAACTTATGCACACTCTGGAAGGAAGAGACAATCCGGGAGGTTTAATTATTGGGCAGGGTGTTGTTCAGAATGCAGACGGATCATATTCGCCTAATACAAAAGGAATTTTAGCTTCAACATATTATGGTGATTATTACAGAAGAGCAAACGTAGAAACCAATACTTTTGATACTTCATTTATTAAATTAAGGGATGCGAGAATTTCTTATTCCTTCCCAAGATCTATTACAGAACCTTTAAAAATAACAGATCTTACACTTGCTCTCTTCGGAAAAAATCTTTGGATGTGGACGAAGTTTCCATTGTTTGATCCGGAGGTTGCCACATTGGATAATGCTACAATTACTCCCGGAGTAGAAATGGGGCAATTGCCAACCGCAAGAACTGTAGGCTTTCAACTTAATGTAAAATTCTAATTTTTTAAAACATGAAAAAATCAATATTTAAATATTTCATTATAGCAGGCTTAGCTTTTACTGCAGTTTCCTGTGACAGAAGCTTTGATGAAATAAATCTTGACGACAGTAAAATCTATGAACCGGAAGTTTCGAGTTTTTTAGCTCCTGTTCAGTATAATATGGCTTCGGTAGGATACTTAAGGGCTAATGATTTTACTTTTGATATCATGCAGGTATCTTTGGATTTTCCTAACGAAGGAAACACCTTGAGCAGATACAATATTACCGAAAATACAGGTGCTGGTTTTTGGAACAATAGTTACAAATGGACCAAACAGGTTTATGATATGAAAAAAGCAGCTGTTGAAAGCAATGATAAGAATTATGAAGCAATTGCTTTGATCTTGAATGCGTGGATCTATTCTAACCTTACAGATACTTATGGTGATGTGCCTTTTTCTGAAGCGTCCAGACTTGATGAAGGAATCTCCCAGCCAAAGTTTGATCAGCAGAAAAACATTTATATACAATTACTGGATGATCTGAAAAAAGCAAATTCATTATTTGTAACGACAAAACCCCTTACCGGAACGGATCTTTTTTACAATGCCGGAAACGATACAAATGGAATCAGCAACTGGAAAAAATTCGGAAATTCTCTTTCTTTAAGGTTACTTACAAGGATTCTGAAAAGAAACGGAGAAATAAACGTACACGAAAGAATTCAGGAAATTATTAATAATCCTTCTACCTATCCTATTTTTCTGAGCAATGCAGAAAGTACAAAGTTAAACATTACCGGAGCTGCACCGTTAATGCCTCCGATTGCAAGACCACAGGACTTTACAACAGGAAGAGCTGCTTCAGAATTTTTTGTAGAAACACTAAAAGCGAATAACGATCCCCGTATGTCAATGTTTTTTAGCCAGGCAAAAAATATTGTGCCTCCTCAGGCAAATATCGGATACAAAGGTGCACCTACAGGATATGCCTACGGAACGGTTTTTAATTATCAGCCATCTAATATGAACCAGAATCTGGCAAAAGGACCGCTGAATATCTTGATTTTACCATACGCAGAAATTCAGTTTATTCTTTCAGAACTAGCTTTTAAAGGAATAATTTCAGGAAATGCTCAGACTTTTTACGAAAATGGGGTAAAAGCAACCATCGAGCAATGGGGATCAGCCATGCCGGCAAATTATTTTGCAAATCCGAATGTAGCCTACAACGGAACTTTAGAAAGAATAATGCTTCAAAAATATGTGGCTTTATTTTTTGTAGACCAGCAGCAGTGGTTCGAAAAAAGGAGAACAGATTATCCGGTACTTCCAAATAACGGGGGACTTCTAAACAATGGGATAATGCCTTCAAGGTTAATGTATCCTCCCAATCCCAGAGTTCTGAATACAACAAATTACCAGGCAGCGGTTCAGCAGATGGGTGGTGATAATATTAACATAAAAATGTGGTGGAACCAATAATCCTTAATCTAAAATATATTTATAATGAAATTTAAACTCATCATACCTTCATTGTTTATTTCTGCGATGGCTTTTTCTCAAACATCGGTTTCAGGATACGTTTTTGAAGATATAAATAAAAATCAGAAAAAAGAAAACCAGGAAAAAGGAATCGAAGGAGTAGCAGTTTCCAACGGTTCACAGGTAGTTTTGACGGATAAAAAAGGAAAATATAGCCTGCCGATTGCGGATGGACAAACAATTTTTGTGATCAAACCATCGGGTTATATGGTTGCTTTAAATCAGAATAATTTACCGCAATATTATTATCAGTATAAGCCGAATGGCTCCCCCACAGATTTTAAATATAAAGGTTCTGCACCAACGGGAACACTCCCAAAGGAATTAAATTTTGCATTGTATAAACAAAACGAAAGCAAAAATTTTGATATTCTGGTTTTTGGTGATCCACAGCCTTACACAGAAAAACAGCTTGACTACTTCAAAAGAGCAATTGTAAACGAAGTAAAATCTACAAAAAAAAATGCTGTTTTCGGAATCACTTTAGGAGATTTGGTAGGTGATAATTTGAGTTTGCAGAAACCTTATGCAAATGTAATGAAAGAAATAGGTCTTCCGTGGTACAACGTGATGGGAAATCATGATATGAATTACGATGCCAAAGAAGATGCTCTTTCAGACGAAACTTTTGAAGCTAATTTTGGTCCTGCCAACTATTCTTTTAATTACGGAAATGTTCATTTTATTGTCTTAGATGATATTCTTTATCCGGATCCTAGAGACGGGAAGGGCTATTGGGGAGGTTTCCGGGAAGATCAGATGCAGTTTATAGAGAATGATTTAAAATATGTAGATAAAAACAAGTTGGTTGTAGTTTCCTTCCACATTCCATTAGACCATACACATGAAGATAACTTCAGAAATGCAGACCGCCAGAAATTATTTGATGCATTAACACCATTTAAAAATGCTTTACTGCTTTCTGCGCATACCCATATTCAACAGCAGATTTTCTACGGAAAAGCTCAAGGTTGGAACGGTTCAAAAGATCTTCATGAATACAATGTGGGAACAACTTGTGGCGATTGGTGGTCCGGCACGTCGGATGAAACCGGTTTGCCGACTTCCACTATGAGAGATGGAACAGCAAAAGGATATTCTTTTATCAGTTTTAATGATAATCAGTATCAAGTAAGATACAAAACGGCAGGAAAACCCGAAGATCATCAGATTCAGATGTACGTTCCAAAAGTAATTCCTTTCCCATCCAAAACATCTGCCAAGATTTTGGCTAATTTCTTTATGGGAAGCAAAAAAGATAAAGTACAATACCGAATCGACAGCGGAAAATGGGAGGAAATGGAATACAGCGAAACCATCGATCCGAACTTCGCCAATGCTGTTTTCAAATGGGACACTACAGACAAGCTTTTCCCGGGAAGAAGACCTTCAAATCCTGAACAGTCAAAACACATATGGATCGGAGGGTTTGGAAATAAACTTTCTTTAGGCAGGCATAAAGTTGAGGTAAAAGCACAGGATATGTACGGAAACGAGTTTACTGCTTCAGAAAATTTCGAAGTGCAGCATCAGATTATTATTCCATAAACTAATTTTCAATTTTTATATATTACTTTCAAAAACCAGCTTATTCGTAGGCTGGTTTTATTTTAAATAGAATTTTTCAATGATTAATTTATGTTAAATCATAACCTATAATATTGCTGTTAAACAATCCTTTGGTAAATTTGTGCCTCGAAATTAAAAAATATGAATTTAAAAGGTAAAAACGCCATCATCACAGGTGGTGGAAGAGGTCTTGGAAGAGCTGTTGCTCAGGCATTAGCGAACGAAGGCGTTAATATAGGGATCACAGGAAGAAACGAAAATTATCTTAAAATAGCAGCCAATGAACTGAAAGAAACTGGTGTAAAAGTCGCTTACGCCGTTTTCAATGTCGATAACGAACTGGAAGTGAAAGCCGGAATCGAATCGCTTGCAAATGAATTAGGAGGAATCGACATTCTGGTTAATAATGCAGGAGTTGGTGATTTTGGTTCTATTGAAGAGATGCCGTCTGAGACTTGGGAACAAGTTATCAAAACCAATCTTTTTGGTGTTTATTACACAGCCAAAGCCGTTTATCCATTTTTGAAAGAAAAAGGACAAGGTGACATCGTGAATGTCGCTTCCACAGCAGGATTGAAAGGTGGGCCAAATATGTCTGCTTATGCAGCTTCCAAAGCGGCAGTGGTTTCACTTTCGCAATCGATGTTGGCGGAATGGAGAAAGCAGAATATCCGTGTGATTACATTGACTCCAAGCACTATAGCTTCAGAAATGAGTATTAATGGCGGTTTGACAGATGGTAATCCAGACAAAGTTCTTCAGCCGGAAGATTTTGCAGAATGGGTGAGAGACATCCTGAAAATGAACCGCAGAGCAATGATTGCTAATGCATCTATTTTTTCAACAAACCCATAACAACAGATGTTGTGACGTTAATGAATATTAACGGTAGATCGAATTATAATATAAAGCGGCAATAATGCCGCTTTTTTTGTTTCATTTTTCCAGATATTTGGGACCCGCTTTAGAGTCTTTTGATAACTATTTTTATAATATCATACTAAGCTGAATTCTTTTTCTGGACTCATCTATTTCTGTGACTTTTACCTGAACATGCTGGTGTAGCGTCACAACTTCATTTACATCAGATACAAAACCATCCTTTAGTTGGGAAATATGAACCAGTCCGCTTTCCTTTATTCCGAGATCTACAAAGCATCCAAATGCAGTAATATTATTGACAATCCCGGGTAATATCATTCCTGGTGTAAGATCTGAAATCTTTTTGACATTCGGGTCAAATTCAAAAACTTTGGCTGCTTTTCTCGGATCAAGTCCGGGTTTTTCAAGTTCTTTGAGAATATCTCTAATTCCTAATATTCCGATGTCTTCAGAAATGTATTTTTCAGGTTTAATTAAACTTATTTTTTCTTTATTGGCAATCAAATCAGTAATTTTTATGCCTAAATCTTTCGCCATTTGTTCTACAATTTTATAAGCTTCAGGATGAACTGCCGAATTATCCAGCGGATTTTTAGCATTATGAATTCTGACAAATGCTGCGGCTTGCTGGTAAGCTTTCTCTCCCAATCTCGGAACTTTTTTAAGTTGTTTGCGGTCTGTAAAGGCGCCATTTTGCGAACGGTAATTAACAATGTTTTCTGCCATCTTTTCCCCGATTCCGGAAACGTAGCTCAATAAAGACTTGCTGGCTGTATTAATATTGATTCCCACGGAATTAACACATTTCATTACTGTAGAATCCAGTTCGTTTTTCAGTAAGGTTTGATCTACATCGTGCTGATATTGGCCGACTCCGATAGATTTTGCGTCAATCTTCACTAGCTCTGCCAGCGGATCAGAAAGACGTCTTCCGATCGAAACTGCGCCACGAACAGTCACGTCATAGCTTGGAAACTCATCCCTGGCAATTTTGCTTGCAGAATAAACCGAAGCGCCGGCTTCCGAAACCACAAAAACCTGAATCGGTTTATCAAAGGCGATCTTTTTAATGAAAAATTCAGTTTCTCTGCTAGCTGTGCCGTTTCCGATGGAAATTGCTTGGATATTGTACGCATTTACCATAGAGCGTATCTTTTTCATTGCCATTCCGCTCTCATTTTGTGGCGCGTGCGGATAGATATTTTCATTATGAATCAAGTCGCCTTTCTCATCCAGACAAACTACTTTACAGCCACTTTTGAAACCAGGATCGATTGCCAAAATTCTTTTTTCTCCCAATGGCGGCGCAAGAAGGAGTTGTCGAAGGTTTTCCGAAAATATTTCAACGGCTTTTTTATCCGCTTTCTCTTTAGCTTCTTGTAATGTTTCGTTGGAAATGGCTGGTTCCAGAAGTCTTTTGTAAGCATCTTTTATGGCTAAAGAAATTTGGTAAGAGCATTCAGTATTAGATTTGATGATGGCTTTTTCAATAAAATCAATAGCCTCATCTTTCTCAATTCCGATATTGCTTTTTACAAAGCCTTCTGTG
>DLND01000108.1:0-383 GCA_002476905.1 Flavobacteriales bacterium UBA7519 | reverse complement strand
ACAAAGCCTTCTGTTTCAGCACGTAGCATTGCCAAGAGACGATGTGATGGAATTCTGCTGAGGTTTTCTTCCCAATCAAAATATTGGGAAAATTTCTGCGCGGCTTCATCATCTTTTTTAGTTTTCACAACTTTTGAGCTGATAACTGCTTTTCTGTGGAAAAGACGTCTGAGATTTTTTCGGACATACATATTTTCATTGATCCATTCTGCAATAATGTCTCTAGCACCTTGCAATGCATCTTCTTTAGAATTAACATGTTGATTAATGTATTTTGATGCTAAAAACTGTAAGTCGTCAGATCTTTGGCTCATTATGATTTTTGCCAGAGGCTCTAACCCTTTTTCCTTAGCAGTGTCTGCTTTTGTTTTTTTTCTTTTTTT
>DLND01000166.1:10904-12321 GCA_002476905.1 Flavobacteriales bacterium UBA7519 | reverse complement strand
ATTAACAAACCTGTTGATGAATGGAACAAACCTTTGGCAATGCACACTATTGGTGGTGAGCTACCGATTGGCAAAATTGATCTTTGGGACGCATTTGATGATACTGACGGGCCACATTTTAATCTATCTGTAGATCTTAATTCGTGTACCGGTTGTGGTGCTTGTGTTATTGCTTGTCAGGCGGAGAACAACGTTCCTGTTGTGGGGAAAGAAGAGGTGAGAATGTCCAGAGATATGTATTGGTTAAGAATTGACCGTTACTATTCTACTGAACAGAAAGTTGAAGTTTATGAAGGTCTGAAAGAGGGAATGGCTGTTCCTGAGTTATACGGTAGTGAACTTCTCGGAATCAAAGGAGCATTGGAAAATGCTGCAGAGAATCCGGATGTAATTTTCCAACCGGTAATGTGCCAACACTGTAATCACGCGCCATGTGAAACTGTTTGTCCTGTAGCGGCAACATCTCACGGGAAACAAGGGCAAAACCAAATGGCTTATAACAGATGTATCGGTACAAGATATTGTGCGAACAACTGTCCATATAAAGTAAGAAGATTTAACTGGTTCAATTACGCTCTTAATGATAAGTTCGATTTCCATATGAATAACGATCTTGGAAGAATGGTATTGAATCCAGATGTTGTTACGAGAACAAGAGGGGTGATGGAAAAATGTTCTATGTGTATCCAAATGACACAGAATGTTATCCTCGAAGCTAAGAAAGATGGCAGAAAAGTTCAGGATGGAGAGTTCCAAACGGCTTGTGCCAATGCTTGTTCTACTGGTGCTTTGAAGTTCGGAGATATGAATGATGTCAACTCAGAAGTTCGCAGCTTGTTCAACAGTAACAGAAAATATGTTTTGTTAGAAGAAATTGGTACAAAACCAAATGTATTCTACCATACAAAAATCAGAAACAGAAAAGAAAGTTTAAATAATAAATAGGTAAAAAATGTCAGGACATTACGAAGCTCCGATAAGGGAACCTTTAATTATTGGTCACAAGACTTATCACGATATTACTGAAGATATCGCAAGACCTATCGAAGAACGCGCAGGCAAATTATGGTGGGTATCTCTGTATGCAGCCTTAATACTGTTCGTTTACGGATTTGGTTGTATCGCCTACACTATTGGAACCGGAATCGGTGCGTGGGGACTAAACAGAACTATCAACTGGGGTTGGGATATCACCAACTTTGTATGGTGGGTTGGTATTGGTCACGCCGGAACACTGATCTCTGCAGTACTATTATTATTTAGACAAAGATGGAGAATGTCGGTTAACCGTTCTGCTGAAGCGATGACGATATTCGCTGTTTGTCAGGCGGCTATTTTCCCTGTTATCCACATGGGTAGAGTTTGGGTTGGTTATTGGGTATTCCCATTGCCAAACCAGTTTGGTTCTCTTTGGGTT
>DLND01000166.1:0-10779 GCA_002476905.1 Flavobacteriales bacterium UBA7519 | reverse complement strand
CTCTTTGGGTTAACTTTAACTCTCCGCTTCTTTGGGACGTATTTGCAATCTCCACCTATTTCTCAGTATCAGTTGTGTTCTGGTTTATGGGATTGATTCCAGATTTTGCAATGATTAGAGACAGAGCAAAAACGCCATTTAACAAAAAGATTTATACCATTCTTGCCTTCGGATGGGGTGGAAAAGCAAAGCACTGGCAAAGGTTTGAAGAATTATCTTTGGTGTTAGCAGGTTTGGCAACGCCACTTGTATTCTCAGTACATACCACGGTATCCTTTGACTTTGCGACATCAGTTATCAAAGGATGGCACTCAACAATCTATCCACCTTATTTCGTTGCAGGTGCAATTTTCTCAGGATTCGCAATGGTACAGACACTATTGTTGGTAGCTAGAAAAGTTTGTCACCTTGAAGATTATATCACAATGTACCACATCGAGATTATGAATATCGTAATCGTTGTAACCGGAGGTATGGTAACTGTTGCTTATGCAACTGAATATTTCATCGGATGGTATTCTGGGTCAAGATATGAAGATTTTACTTATCTTTCTCCAGGAGCAGCGGTAGGACCTTACTGGTGGGCATTCTGGGCATTGATTATATGTAACTTGGTTGTGCCGGCTCTGTTCTGGTTCAAAAAAGTCAGAACCAATATCTTCTGGACATTTATTATTGCCTTGATTATCAACATCGGTATGTGGTTTGAACGATTCGATATTATTGTTATCAACTTGTCCAGAGACTACTTACCATCATCTTGGACAATGTTTAAGCCGACTATTATAGATGTTGGTGTATATCTTGGAACAATCGGATTCTTCTCTGTATTATTCCTTTTGTATGCAAGAACATTCCCTGTAATTGCACAGGCAGAATTGAAGAGTATTTTGAAAATTTCCGGTGAAACTTATAAAGCAAAAGAAGGAGATGAGCACCACTAAGATTATATATGGACTTTACGGCGACGACGATGATTTGATGCACGGCGTTAAAGCCTTCAATGATAAAGGGATCAAGATAAATGAAGTTTATACGCCATTCCCTGTACACGGATTGGACAAGGCTCTTGGACTTAGAAAGACAAGAATCTCTGATGCTGCATTTATCTACGCTTGTTATGGTGTTACTATCGGGATCACATTGACCGCTTGGATCATGAATCACGACTGGCCACAGAATATTGGAGGTAAACCATCATTTGACTGGTTTCATAACATGGGAGCTTTTGTAGTCCCAATGTTTGAATTGATGGTTTTCTGTTCTGCCCACTTGATGTCGCTTACGTTTCTTGTAAGAAATAAAATGTATCCAGGAGCTAAGCCTCAGAATCCTGATCCTAGGACTACTGATGATAAATTTATGATGGAGTTTGTTTCTGATGATGTTGAAACTATTAAACAGCTGTTGATTGATACAGGTGTTGAAGAAATAACTGTTAAAGATGCCTAAGATGAAGAATAGTATATTAAAAATTACAGCAATCTTTGGTTTAACAACTGTTTTACTAAATTCTTGCGGACCAAAAGATAACCCACCTTTGGTTTATTTTCCAGATATGTATTTTCCTGTGGCTTATGATCCATTGATGAAAGCTAAGGATGCATATTCAGATCACGAAAACGAAATTCCAGCTTTTGTAGAGCGCGACGGTGCAACTGGTTTATATCCAGTTGAAGGTTCTGTTTCAAGAAACAAAGATGGTGTCATCAGCGAAGAAACACTTCCTAAGAATATGGATGAGTACAATGCAGGTTATGATGCTTCTAAAGCAATTACAGCATCTCCTCTTAAAGCAGAAAACCTTGAAAAAGACTTGGCACGAGGGAAAAGCTTGTACGAACATACTTGTTCCGCTTGTCACGGTGTTAATGGAGACGGACAAGGGCCGATTGTTCAAAGTGGTGCTTATTCGGGGGTTCCTAAATATGCAGATAGAGAAATCACTATCGGATCTATTCATTATGTTTTAACAAATGGTAGAAACGCGATGGGTTCTTATGCTGGGCAACTGAACGTAGGAGATAGATGGAGAGTGGCACTTTATGTTTATAATACATTTAAAGCACCAACAATGTCAGCTGCACCAGCTGCTGCAAATGCTGCTCCTGCAAATACAGCTGCGGCCCCAGCAAAAACTGAAGATAAAACTAATGCTAAATAAAAAAAGAAGTAATGTATAGTTTTTCACCTAAATTAAGATTATATTCAATCATACTCATCGTTGTAGGCGTTGTTTTATTCGGTATTGGTTATGCACTTAACCACGGCCTAGATGATGCTACAATCACACACTGGATGGAATCTGTCCATTCAAAAGGACATGAAGCTCCATCACATTCCAGTGAGTTGGTGGGTCCTCAGGATCATAACGCGCATCTAGAACATGCAAAACATCAGGTTCACAATCAGCCGTTAGCAGCGATTCATACTTTTGCTGTTTTCGCCTTTGGTATTAGTTGTTGTGCATTGTTTTTCTACAGTATTCAGCACGCTGCACATGCAGGTTGGTCTATTATTGTAACAAGAGTAATGGAAGCTATAGCTTCTTATATCCCGTATGGAGGGGCAATCTTGATTATCATAATGTTGCTGAATGTTACACATCAAGGTCATCTATTCCATTGGATGGATCCTAATCTTACAGATCCTAATTCTCCGGAATTTGACGTTATATTATTCGAAAAGAAAAGATTTCTTAATATTCCCTTTTATGCTATCAGAACTATAATTTATGTAGTGGGCGCATCATTCTTTGTTTGGAAGCTGAAAAATCTTTCTAAGAAAGTAGATGAGAATAAGGGAAACAGAAAGATTTATGCTAGTCTTTACAGTTGGAGCGTTGGTTACATTGCCTTCTTCGGTTTTGCATCTGCAGCTTGGGCGTGGGATTGGTTGATGTCTATTGATCCACACTGGTATTCTACACTATACATTTGGTACTCTATGGTAAGCTGTTTGTCAACTTCTATAGCTGTAATGATTATCATTAGTGTTTACCTTAAGAAGAAAGGGGTTTATCCTCAGTTTAACAATAACCATCTACACGATCTTGGAAAATTCTTGTTTGCTACGAGTATGCTTTGGTCATACCTTTGGTTTGCACAATTTATGCTATATTGGTATGCAAATATTCCGGAAGAAGTAAATTATTTCTTCGGCAGATTTGAGTATTATGCACCGACTTTCCTACCAATGCTTGTAGTAAACTTCCTTGCACCGTTATTAGTTTTGCTGAGCAGTAGTATAAAGAGAAATTATAAAGTGGTTACCTTTATGGCTTGCCTTGTGATTTTCGGACACGCTGTTGATTATTTCAATATGGTAATGCCAGGAACAGTAGGGCCTTACTGGAATAACCTTCCAATGGCTTTGTTAGTATTAGGTTCTTTTATCTTCGTTGTAGGGATTTTCACTTTTACTGTGATGACAGCTTTAGCAAAGCTAAAACTGATGCCTACCGGAAACCCTTACTACCACGAGTCAGAGATTTACGAATATCCTTTCTAATTATTTTTAGAATAGAAAGTATAAAACCCAGCAGAAATGTTGGGTTTTTTTATTAATTTTAAAGAAACTAAATACAAATGATTCAAAAGATCCCTATCGAAAATATCCTTTTTCTTGATATTGAAACCGTTCCCCAAATTGATACTTGGAACAATCTAGATTCTACTACTCAATATCTTTGGGATAAGAAAACCAAATTTCAACGAAAAGATGAAATAGAAGCATCTGATTTTTACGAGCAACGAGCAGGAATTATGGCTGAATTCGGAATGATTGTCTGCATCTCTGTTGGAATGATTGATAACAATACTGGAAAGCTAAAAATCAAAACCTTTTCCGGAGAGGAAAAAGATTTATTAATTTCATTCTGTGAATTGTTCAATAGTCCTCGTCTTAATAATATTATTCTTTGTGCGCACAACGGAAAAGAATTCGATTTTCCTTACATCGCAAGACGACTGTTGATTAATGGAATTCAACCACCTATTCCATTCCAGATGTTTGGAAAAAAACCTTGGGAAATTCCGCATATCGATACAATGGAACTTTAGAAATTCGGGGATTGGAAAAGTTATGTTTCGTTGGAATTATTGGCTCACATCTTCGGAATTCCTACTCCAAAGGACGATATTGATGGAAGTATGGTTGCCGATATATACTACAAAGAAGGCGATATAGACAGAATCATTCATTATTGTGAAAAAGATGTCTTAACTTTGGCAAATGTTTTCCGGCGAATGCGACAGGAAGATTTATTAAAAAGATTAGATTAAAATGAAATATACAGACGACCAAATAGCTGATATTGGTGAAGAAATAATAAAGGAACTGAAGACGGTTTACGATCCTGAAATACCGGTGGATATCTATGAACTTGGACTTGTTTATGATGTTCAGATTTCCGACGAAGGGGAAGTTTTAGTAATCATGACCTTAACGTCTCCAAATTGCCCTGTTGCTGAAACATTACCTGTAGAAGTGGAAGATAAAGTAAGAGGAGTAGAAGGTGTAAAATCTGCAAAAATCGAACTCACATTTGAGCCAACCTGGACCAAAGAAATGATGAGTGAAGAAGCCAAGTTCGAACTTGGAATGTTATAAAAAATCCTGCAAGATGCAGGATTTCTTATTTTAGTCTTTATATTCGAAGATAAAGATTTTTTTGATATCGTCATTAAGACTTAGATAAACCGGACAATTTTTTGCCGTAGATTCGATAAAGCCTTTCTCTTCTTGAGAATAAGAATGAGGAAATTTGAAAACGCAGAAAATCTCTCCAATTCTTCTTGGTTCAAAGTACATTGTCTTTTTCAAATCACAAGTCGCACCAGTGATATCAATATGTCTATCTTTTGAAGATACAACTATGTGTGCAAAAACACTTTGCGCCAAAGCAGTTGCGAAAATATCTGTGGGAGAAAAATGTTCTCGTATACTGAAATCATTGGTAGGAATATATGAAGTGAAAACATCTCCAGAAGGTTCGTGTACAGATTCTATTTTATGTTCACCTAAGTAAGTCGTTTTTGAAGTCATAACTGCTAGTTTTTAATTGTTTTTTCTGTAATAAATTTACGCTAATTTTTTAAAATTCAGAATTTAAAATATGAATAATTATTAAAATATGATAAAATTTATATTGGTGATTTCAAATTAAAAATGAAAAATATCTTTCGCCATATTATAAGCACTTTCAAAATGAAGAAGATTTTGATGGATATCTAATTTTTCGGACTGCATAAATGTAAAAACCTTTTCAGTAGGCATATTTCCAACCAAATCATCCTTCGCCATTGGACAGCCGCCCATTCCTTTTATCGCACTGTCAAATCTTCTACAGCCTCCGTCATAAGCAGCTTTCAGTTTAATGTAAGAATCCTCATATCGATTATGAAAATGCGCTCCAAAATTAATGCTGGGATATTTAGCGGGAATTTTATTAAAAAGGAGTGAAATTCTTTCCACATCGCCAACACCAGTTGTGTCAGATAAAAGAATATCTTTGATTCCAATTTCCTCAAAACGTTTTGCCCAAAAGTCCACATCCTCCCATTTCCAACTTTCACCATAAGGATTTCCAAAAGCCATCGAGAAATAGAGGTTTAATTGTCTACCTTCAGATTTTGTAAGTTCTAAGATATTTACCACTTCTGTGAAAGCTTCTTCACGGCTTTTGTTCGTGTTTCTATGCTGGAATGTTTCAGAAATTGAAAAAGGAAACCCTAGAATATCAACTTGCTCGTGGCTCAAAGCTTTTTCAGCACCACGGATATTGGCTACCACTACGGAAAGTTTTGTGTTGGAAAGTGATTTGTCAATTTCATCCACCACAATTCCGGAATCAGCCATTTGAGGCATTGTTTTCGGATTCACGAAGCTACCACAATCCAAGACATCAAACTTTACGTCCATCAATCGGTTAATGTAGTCAATTTTTTTCTGCGTCGGGATAAACTCTCCCCAGCCTTGCATAGCGTCTCGCGGGCATTCGGTTAAGAACATTTGTATCGATTTTTATAATTATTTGGGCAGCTTTATCCGCCTTCCGTTCCCGCTTTTTTCTTTTTAAATAAAAAGAAAAAGAGCTCCACTCAAGTCGGGCTGCTGTGATTCGACGTTCCAATAATACTCATTGGCGCTCGCTTCGCTCGCGCACAAAAACATTCAATACTTTGATAATTCACAACATATCAATCATCACATATTATTTGTCGTTCACTGCATAAATATATAACTTTGCGGAGATATAGCAAATTATATGGAAAACATCCAATTAGACGGTATTTGGAGAGAAAAACTCCTTAACAGATTCATCACATACATCAAGATATTTTCAACCAGCGACGCAGAAAGTGAGACTACTCCTTCTACAGAAAGGCAATGGGATATCGCCAATTATCTGTACAAAGAATTGCAGGATTTAGGATTGGAAGATGTCAGTATTGATGAGAAAGGTTACGTTTTTGGATTCATTCCTTCTAATAAAGAAGAGAAAGTTCCACAAGTCGGATTCATTGCACATTATGATTCGTCACCGGATTTCAACGGTGAAAACGTAAATCCACAGATCTGGGAAAACTATGACGGCGAAGATTTATTACTAAACAAAGAAACTGGATTCACTTTGTCATCAACTAAATTTGAATCTTTAAAAAAATACATCGGACAAACCATCATCACAACAGATGGAACAACATTGTTAAGTGCAGATGATAAAGCCGGAGTTGCAGAGATTGTAACTGCAGCAGAATTCCTTTTAGCAAATCCACAAATCAAACACGGAAGAATTTCTATAGGCTTCAATCCAGATGAAGAGATTGGAAGAGGCGCACATCATTTCGATGTAGAAAAATTCGGAGCAGAATGGGCTTACACAATGGATGGTGGAGAAATTGGAGAATTGGAATATGAAAATTTCAATGCAGCCGGAGCTGTGGTAAAAATCCATGGATTGTCTGTACATCCAGGTTATTCTTTTGGGAAAATGCTGAATGCAGGTTTGGTAGCTTCAGAATTTATCAGTTCACTTCCAGCCAATGAAACACCGGCAACTACGAAAGGTTTTGAAGGATTTTTCCATTTGACAGATTTCGAAGGTGATGTTTCAGAAGCTAAACTTCAATACATCATCCGTGACCATGATGATCAAAAATTTGAAGATAGAAAGAAACTGATTGCGGAAAAGGTTGAAGAAATCAACAAAAAATATGGGGAGAAAACTGCTGAGATAGAAATCAAGCAGCAATATCTCAATATGAAAAAGCAATTCGAAGGCAAGATGCACATCGTAGATATCGCAGAACAGGCAATGAAAGATTCCGGAATCGAGCCGAAAATCAAAGCGATTAGAGGAGGAACGGACGGTGCGCAATTATCTTATATGGGATTGCCTTGTCCAAATATTTTCGCAGGTGGACATAACTTCCACGGACCGTACGAGTTTGTACCTTTAGAAAGTATGTTGGCTGCTGTTAAAGTGATTGCTAATATTGCTCAATCGGTAAAATAAATTAATTTTAATTCAAATCAATTCTGAATGACAATCAAAGAAAAACAACAAGAATTAATAGAAGAATTCGCCTTTCTGGACGATTGGGAGCAGAAGTATGAATATATCATAGACCTTGGGAAAGAATTAAAAGGACTTCCAGAGGACAAAAAAACAGATGAAAATCTAATCCGAGGTTGCCAGTCCAAAGTTTGGATTGATGCAGAATTTACAGATGGAAAATTGTTTTTCAATGCGGATTCCGACGGGATTTTGCCAAAGGGAATTGTTTCACTTCTGGTGAGAATCTATAGTGGACATTCTACACAAGAGATTTTGGATTCTGATTTTGATTTTATCTCGGAAATCGGGTTGCAAGAATTTTTGTCTCCGTCCAGAGCCAATGGCTTGATGGCAATGACGAAACAGATCAAATTTTACGCAGTGGCGTTCCAACTAAAAAAGTAGGTGAAGAGAATTCTGGCATATCGTTTTTCTGCATTCGGAGATGTGGCGATGACAGTCCCTGTCTGCGTAGAGTTTCTGGAGCAAAATCCTGATGTAGAAATTGTATTTGTAAGCAGAGATAATTTCAAAGACCTTTTTGATAAACATCCTAGGCTGAAATTCTACGGCATTAACTTCGATGATTATAAAGGTATTTTCGGCATCAGAAAGCTGACAAAACAATTAATCAAACAATTCAATCCTGATTATGTTGCTGATCTTCACGATGTGATTAGAACGAAAATGATTAATTCTATTTTCTTCAGACACGGGTACGAAATTTTTCAAATTGATAAAGGGAAGGAGGAAAAAGAGAGATTAACAGATATTTGGAATCTTGATAAATTTCCTTTGAAAAGAACGGTTGAACGTTATGCAGATGTTTTCCGAAGGATGGGCTTTCAAGTAGTTCTTTCCCACAAGCTTAGAGCTCTATCGGACAATAAAAAAGATATAGGTTTTGCACCTTTTGCGCAGCATAAAGGTAAGATGATGCCGGAAGCAAAATCATTTGAGCTGGCAAGAATCCTTGCTAAAACTCATAGAGTTTATTTTTTTGGTGGCGGAAAAGAAGAGAATGATATTCTCACAAAGTGGGAAAATCAAATTCCAAATACGCATAGCTTGTCCGGAAAGCTAAAACTGACAGAAGAACTTCAAAAGATCTCCGAACTGGAACTGATGATCTCTATGGATTCTGCAAACATGCATCTCGCCAGCCTTATGGGAACAAGATGTATTTCGATTTGGGGATCTACACATCATTTTGCAGGATTTCTTGGCTATGGACAGGATGAGAATGATATTGTTCACGTTAAAGATCTGTCTTGCAGACCGTGTTCGGTATTTGGCGACAAAGAATGTTTCCGTGGCGATTATGCCTGTCTAGAAGAACTGGATATTCAGAAAATCTTAGACAAAATATGATGCTCAGTGTCTGTATTCCGGTTTATAATTTTGATGTGACGGAATTGATCACCGATATTCGTAATCAAATCAATACAGATGATCTTGATGCGGAAATTATCTTTATAGATGATGCTTCACAAGAAGAGATGCGTCAGAGAAACGAAATTGTTAAAAGCCTTACCGATCATTACATCTTACTTGAAAAAAATATAGGACGCTCGAAAATCCGTAATTTATTTTTAAAATATTCCAAGTCTGATTATTTATTGTTTTTAGATTGCGATGGGAAAATTATTACCAAAGGATTCATCAAAAACTATGTCAACTTCATCAATGATCATCATCCCGATGTAGTTTATGGTGGAAGAACAGTAAATGAAAGCCAGCCGGATTTGCGTTATGGGTTGCGATGGAAGTTTGCAGTAGAAAGAGAGAATCTGCCGGTAAATATTAGGATAAAAAATCCTTATCGTGATTTTCAAACCAATAATTTTATCGTTCGAAAATCAGTATTAGAAAACCATCCTTTTGATGAATCCATCTTACAATATGGTTATGAAGATCTTATTTTTGCTAAGGATCTTTATAACACTAAGATTAAAATAGAACATATAGACAATCCGATATACAACAATGATGTTGAGACAAACGAGGTTTTCTTAAAAAAAGCAGATCAATCTGCAAAAAGCCTTGCTCATCTGATTGAGACGGATTTGGATGTAAGAAATAGTTCTAACATTAAGCTTGCAAAAGCCTATGCTCTATTAAAGAAAACTGGCGGAATTCTTATTTATAAAATGTTTTACAAAATTATGAAACCACTCATAATTCGAAAGTTACTAAGTGGAAAAGCAGAACTTAAGACGTTAGACCTTTATAAGTTGGGACAACTTATTGATTATATCAGTAAGAGCTGATAGTTTCGTAATCTTTGGTTAATTCCAGCCTTATATTAGCAATGTTCAATTTTGTTACAATTTGCAAAATTATATAACCTATCAGCATTCCAAAAGTATTCATAAAAACATCATCTACATCTGCCGTTCCTCTTGCTGTGTAATATTGAGTAAGTTCAATTGCGCAGATCCAAGTAATAAAGAGAAACGCCAAAAGTGGCAGTTTGGTTAGTCGTTTATCTAAAATACCAAGCCATCCGTATGGTATAAATACAATAATATTTCCTACGATGTTTACCATAAAAGTCTCAGAAAAAAACTGATGATAGTTTAGGAAATATTTAATACTCTGAAACGGATTTAGTTGCAGAAAACCAAACTCGGGATGCCTTCCGCAACCATAAAACATCATATAAACTAGAAATATAGTATATACAGAGAGCAATACTGCATAATATCTTTTCATAGGTCCTTTTAAATAGATTTACAAAAGGAAAATTCAGATCATAGAAACTTTTTTTAAACGTTCTAACGCAGCAAATATCTGTCCATAGACTCAAGATTAAACGTATGATTGGTTTTTTTATAAAAGGTTTAACGTTTTAGGAAACGGAGAATAAAAAAAATTAACGAAGTTTTAAGAAAAGTGGGCGATACAGGATTCGAACCAGTGACCTCTGCGATGTCAACGCAACGCTCTAAACCAACTGAGCTAATCGCCCTTTTGTGAAAATTGATATAAAAAAATCTCCCAATATTTTGGGAGATTTTGTGGGTCCTGAGGGATTCGAACCCCCGACCCTCTGGGTGTAAACCAGATGCTCTGAACCAACTGAGCTAAGAACCCTCTAATTCTCTTTTAGAGTGGTGCAAATATACAACTTATTACAATATTCACAAATTCTTTTCTAAAAAATCTCTCACTACAAAGTTGCTACAGCCTATAAAAATTATTTAGATAGGAAGAGC
>DLND01000070.1:17801-18067 GCA_002476905.1 Flavobacteriales bacterium UBA7519 | reverse complement strand
AATCTGATCTTTTGGATGATGAATTAAAACGAGAAATCTCAGCAGAATTCCCAGAAAATAGACAGCCATTATTTTTCTCAGGCGTTACAGGTGAAGGTCTACAGGAACTAAAAGATGCAATCTGGAAGAAACTTCACGGATAGTTTTCTGAATAATTATTGTGAGAGATTCCGAAAAAAAAAATGTCATCAGAATAACGGATGCTGTAAGGTCCGAGCTCAAAATTATTTTCTCAGACGGACTTTATTTTAAATAAGCTACCTTTG
>DLND01000070.1:10890-17637 GCA_002476905.1 Flavobacteriales bacterium UBA7519 | reverse complement strand
TACCTTTGCAAATATTATCAATTCCTTCCATTAGAAGGAATTTTTCTTTAATTTAAAATATTATAATTGAAATTTGAACAATTAGGCTTGATCAAGCCAATATTAGACGCACTGAGTTCTCAAGGTTACGAACAACCTACACCCATTCAGGAAAAAGCAATTCCCTCCATTTTACAGGGAAAAGATTTATTAGGAAGCGCACAGACAGGAACAGGAAAAACTGCAGCATTTGCAATCCCCATCTTACAGAATTTATCTGATAAAAACCAGCCAAAAAATCATATAAAAGCATTGATTCTTACACCGACAAGAGAATTGGCGATTCAGATTCAGGAAAATTTCCAAGCCTATGGAAAACATCTTAAGCTGAAATCACTTGTTATTTTTGGGGGTGTGAAACAACATCACCAGGAAAATGACCTTAGAAAAGGTGTTGATATCTTGGTAGCTACACCCGGCAGATTGCTAGATTTTATTTCCCAAGGAATTATTAAATTAAACCAACTGGAGATATTTGTTTTAGATGAAGCAGACCGAATGCTTGATATGGGATTTGTCCACGATGTCAAAAGAATTCTGAAATTACTTCCACCGAAAAGACAAAACCTTTTCTTCTCTGCAACGATGCCGAAAGAGATTGCTAATTTGGCGTCAGATATTCTGGTAAATCCTGTAAAAGTAGAAGTTGCTCCAGTTTCTTCTACCGCAGACACAATCCAGCAAAGTATTTATTTTGTGGACAAAGATGATAAAACCGATCTTTTAGTCCATCTGTTGCAAGACCCGAAGCTGGATCAAGTTTTGGTATTTTCTAGAACCAAACACGGCGCAGATAAAATCGCGAGAAAATTGCATCAGTCCAAAATTTCGGCAGAAGCAATACACGGAAATAAGTCTCAAAACGCAAGACAAAATGCACTTAACAATTTCAAATCGAAGAAAACAAGAGTTTTGGTGGCTACAGATATTGCTGCAAGAGGAATTGATATTGACGAGCTGAAATATGTAGTGAATTACGAACTTTCCGATGTTTCAGAAACTTATGTTCACAGAATCGGAAGAACTGGTAGAGCCGGTTCAGAAGGAACCTCTTTTTCGTTTGTTGATGGATTGGATTTGGCAAATCTTAGAAGCACAGAAAAATTGATTGGGAAAAAGATTCCTGTCGTAAAAGATCATCCTTATCATACTGATAATTTGGTTGAACAGAAAAGAGACAGTAATAACAAGCCTTTTACACCTAGGCAAAAACCTCAGGCAAAGACCGAAATAGGTTTCAAGAAACCTAAAAACAAAGGATTTTTTAGAAAGAAATAAAAAAGCAAACCGGAAGTAATTTCCGGTTTTTATATTTCAAATAGCTTCAAAGCGTTCTCTGTAGTGATTCTATCAATCTCGGCGAAATCAGTTTTGTAAATATCTACCAATTTTCCGGCAACCAATTCGACATAAGCACTTTCATTTCGTTTTCCTCGGAAAGGAACGGGAGCCAGATAAGGTGAGTCTGTTTCCAAAACGATTTTATCAAGTGGAATTTCATTCAGAAATTGGTCTATTTTTCCGTTTTTAAAGGTCACTACTCCACCGATTCCTAAAATAAATTGAAGGTCCATAGCATGCTGTGCTTGTTCCAAATTTCCAGAAAAACAATGAAAAATGCCACGGAGTTTCGGGTGTTTTTTTCTTTCCAGAACTTCAAAAGTTTCTTCGAAGCTTTCTCTTGTATGGATGACAATTGGTAAATCTCTTTCTATCGCCCAATCAATCTGTTGTTCAAAAGCTTTTACCTGAATATCCAAAGTTGATTTGTCCCAATATAAATCAATCCCAATTTCTCCGATTGCTACAAAATCTCTTTGATCTAAATAATTTTTAACTAATTGTAATTCATTTTCCCAAGATTCTGGCTGTACTGAACAAGGATGCAATCCCATCATCGAGAAAATTTTTCCGGGATATTCGGTTTCCAAAAGCAACATTTTCTGATGAGTTTCAGAATCGATTGCAGGAAGAAAGAATTTTTCTACGCCTTTATCCAAAGCCCGTTGAATCATCTCAGNNTAACAGTTGATAGTTGATAGTTGATGGTTGATGGTTGATGGTTAATTATATTCTATCACTGACAACCAACAACTATCAACTAAAAATTTTGTGTTTAACTTTCTTTTGTTGTTCTTTGATTTTTAAGTCAATTTTATTTCTAAACTCCTGATATTTAGGATTTTTATCGTCATCAGTTTTATGCTTCAGAGCTGCAATTATTTTGTTGTTATCATTGATAAAAACCTTAGTTTCATCAGAAAAATAAGCATTCCCGAATTTCTCCCAAATATACTGAACCGCTTGAGAATTAGGGTGAACCAAATCATCTTTGTAAAAACGATAATCGCGAAGATCATCCATCAATATCTCATAAACGGGTAGATAACTGCAATTTTCTTTTCCAGAAATAGATTCGTGAATAGCTGTAATCAACTTTGATTTGCTTAGTTGATTTTCAACAATGCCGTCTTTGGTATGACGAACCGGAGAAACAGTAAACAAAATCTGAACATCATCTTTACAAATGTCTTTCAGAATTTCAATCGTTTTATGGATAGAATCCGTCAGTTCCAGATGTGATAAAAATCGTTTTTCAAAATACTTTTGTGGAATCTTATGACAATTCGCAACCAATCTATTTTTCGGCAGAAATTCGTAAATATAAGAAGTTCCAAACGTGACAATTACAAAATTGGTGCTTTGCAAAAACTGATTAGCTTCTTCTATATTTTGATTAATTTTCTCCAAAGATTTGTGTGCATATCTGGAGTCAAACGACGAATGATGATCAAGACTGATGTAATTTTCATTAGCTAAAATCAAATCATTTTCCTGATATTCTTTCGCATCATAAATCTGTTGAACCGCTTGAAGAATAGAAAACGGATTGAAAATAGTCCCGAAAGGATTGTTAAGAGATTGAATTTGACCTTGAGAAAATTTTTCGTGCATTTCCGTCGCAAAACAAGAACCAATCGAAAATATACAATCTTCGATACCTATTTTTTTCCCACTCTCATTAATCTCTACTTCTGTCCTGAATTTCATTTTATTTTAGTTAAACTGTGGATTTGTTGATGTGTAAAACCGCTTTTAATGTAGCATCGATTCGACAATTTCACGATTTTACAGTTTTTAATTTTTTAGCTTTCTCTCCTCAAAAGATAATTTGCTAATTCTCGGAAAGGTAATTTACTCTCGTCCGGAAGATTGATTTTATCCAAATAAGATTGTCCAATCTCATTATGTTTTTGGATTAATCTCAAAACTTTGTCATCTACTTTAGTTCTTCTGAAGATTTTCTCAACACTGTAAACCTTGTCAACATTGTCTGTTTTTTTAGAATACCAGTAATTCAGCTCAGATAATTCTTCTTCGTTGGCGTGTTGTAAAGCCAAAAGGTAAAGTATGGTTTTCTTATTTTCATAAATATCTCCAGCGTGTTTTTTACCAAACTGTTCCTGATTTCCGAAAACATCCAAATAGTCATCCATAATTTGGAATGCTATTCCGATATGTTTACCGAAGTTATAAAGTGCATCTGCATCTTCTTCTGACGCACCAGCAATCAATGCTCCGATTTGGAATGATGAAGCACTCAATACACCTGTTTTGAAGGTAATCATCTGAATGTAATCTTCATAACTTACATCCGACCTGTTTTCAAAATTGATATCAAACTGTTGGCCTTCACAAAGAACAGCTCCGGTTTCAGAAAATATTTTGATACATTTTTTAAATAATTCTGGCTCCAGATCTTCAAAAAACTGATAAGCTTTAATTAAAAGTGCATCACCAGAAAGTATTCCAACATTGATTCCGTGAAGAGTATGAATCGTTGGTTTGTTTCTTCTCAATGGCGCTTCATCCATAATATCATCATGAATCAAAGTAAAATTGTGGAAGAATTCTATCGCTAGAGAAGGTTTTAAAGCTTTTTCCAAATCACCTTTGAAAAGGTCACAAGCCATCAACAACATTATCGGACGAAGTCTTTTTCCACCGTGAGAAATGATGTAATTCATTGGTTGATACAACTCATCCGGCTTGTTGGTGAAAGTATGTTTTTCGATAGCTTCTGCTACAACTTTTTGATACTGATCTAGAAATTCCATTTAAAAACTTGTTTAAGGCAAAAATACGATTTTTACAATTGTTTTACCAAGATTTTCGTTTCTTGTTTTTGTCTGTTTAGGATTAATTTAAAATAAAAAAAGCTTCTCAAAATGAGAAGCTATAATATAATCAGTAAAGATTTGATTTTAAAAGAATAATGCAACAAGCAAATAAGTAAATCCTGCAACGATTGCACTAAGTGGAATTGTAAGAATCCAAGCCCAAAGTAAGCTAACTGTCACTCCCCATCTTACTGCGGAAACTCTTTTTGTGAGCCCAACTCCAATGATTGAACCTGTAACGGTATGCGTTGTAGAAACCGGAATTCTCAAATATTCTGTGATGAAAAGCGTAATTGCACCAGCTGTTTCTGCTGCTACACCTTCCAACGGAGTTACTTTGGTAATTCTGGTTCCCATTGTTTTAATGATCTTCCAACCACCACTCATTGTTCCCAATGCGATAGCCAAGAATGATACTAGAGGAACCCAAAGATAGTGATCTGCAAAAAAGTTGAAACGATCTGCTTCGGCCACATTCAGATACATTGGATCTTTCATCATATTCACGTGGAAATAGATCATCGCTGCTCCAATAATTCCCATTACTTTCTGCGCATCATTGGTTCCGTGTCCAAGACTAAACAAAGCTGATGAAACCAACTGTAATTTTTTGAAAACACGTTCCGCTTTATGAGGATTAGCTCTTTTGCAGATATTTACAATGATTAGCGTAATGATAATTGAAATTACCATTCCAATAAAAGGTGCTAAAAATATGAAAAGGAAAATTGGAATTACGACTTTATATTTTACAACACTTTGCGAAAAAAGCTGGACAAATGCTTGATTAGCTTTTTCGATAAAAGAATATTCTGGATGTGTGATTGCAATCAAATGATAGTCAGCAATCAAAGCGTGCATCAATGCTGCTCCGATAAATCCACCAATCAAAGTATGAGATGATGAGGACGGAATACCAAACCACCAAGTCAATAAGTTCCAGGCGATTGCAGCAATTAATCCAGCAAAAATCACTTCTAATGTGATGAAGTTTTCATCCACTGTTTTTGCAATCGTATTACCAATTTTGAATTCGCCGATAACATAAGCTGCGATAAAAAATGCCGCAAAATTCCAAAATGCTGCCCAAAGAACAGCTTGAAAAGGCGTAAGTACTTTTGTGGAAACAATGGTTGCGATAGAATTGGCTGCATCGTGAAAACCATTGATATAATCAAATATCAGCGCTAATGCGATAATAATAATGAGTAGAATTGGAAAATCCATTCGTTTTTAATTTTTGGTCGCACGCTTATGCGTATTTGATAACTATGCTTTCCATTGTATTGGCAACATCTTCTGCTTTATCTGTAACAATTTCCAGATAATCAAGAATAGATTTCTGCTTGATAATCAACAATGCATCATTGGTTTCAAATAACTTCACAATAGCCTGACTTAGAACGTCGTCCGCAATATTCTCGTAAGAATTAATCTTGATACAAGATTCTCTTACCTCGTTTGGATTTTTGAAGTCTTTCAAATTTTCCAAAGCTTTTTTAATCTCAAGACAACATTTGTGAATTAGAAGAGAAAACTCAGAGTAAACTTTGTTATCCGGGCTTTTGTATAGATAAATATATTTGGCAGAAGCGTAGATATAATCAGCAATATCATCCAAACCAGAAGCCAGATAATTGATATCTTCTCTGTCAAATGGTGTGATGAAGTTTTCTCCTAATTGTACGAAGATCTCGTGTGTAAGATCGTCTAATTTGTGTTCGTAATCGCTCATTTGATTCAACAACGTTTCATCATTGATATCAAAATCCAGCAAACCGTCGTGGAATGTTTTTGACATTTCTACTAAGTTATCTGCGACCATAAGAAACAAATCAAAAAAGATTTTATCTTTCGGTTGAAATGCTCTGAAAAGATTTCCTATTCCCATTATTTCGGATTAATTTCTGCAAATATGATAAAAAACAAAAGGTCATGAAAATTTTTATGTTAAATAATTATTAAGATTAGAAACAAGAAAAACCTGCTGATTAGCAGGTTTTTATAAATTATTTTCAGCGTGGGAATCAATATTCAAGCATTAATTTGCAACTTCAGCACGCATTTCTTTTCCCCGAAATTTCATACTAGTCAATCCATCTAAAACTTCATTCTTGTATGACTTCTCTATTTCGAAGAAACTGAACTTATCCAAAATCTCGATATTACCGATATCAGCTCTTTTTTTGGATTTAGAAGTAGCTTTGTTGATGATGTCCAACATATCCACTTTTTTCAGTTGGTCTCTCTTCCCAAGATTGAAGAAGAATCTTACCATATCTTCATTCTTTCTTCTTGGTTTTCCACCTCTGTCATTTCTATCGTTACGTTCTCTCCTTTCTCTTGGTTCTCCGTTTCTTTCGCGCTCTCTTCCTCTCTCTCTTCTGCTTCCTCTGTCATCTCCTCTACTATTAAGCTCTTGCTGTTGGATATCGTTTCTATCCTTATAATAAGTTGCAAGATCTTTCAATTGGAATTGCAATAATTGATGAACCAATTCTTCTTTTGTAAAATTGGAAAGATCAGG
>DLND01000070.1:5632-10755 GCA_002476905.1 Flavobacteriales bacterium UBA7519 | reverse complement strand
ATCATCAAACTCGAAGAAATCTTCGTGTTCTGTCAATAATTTTTCGAAAACACCGCCCACCTGAGCTTTGATAATATCTTTTCCAGTTGGGATTTTTTTCTCCTCGATATCGATTTTAGTTTCAGATTTGATTTGCTTCAATTTTCTGCTTTCTTCTGGTTTAATCAAAGCCATAGAAATTCCGTCTTTACCTGCACGTCCTGTTCTTCCACTTCTGTGAACAAAAACTTCCGGATCATCTGGTAAAGAGAAATGGATAACGTGCGTCAAAGAATCAACATCCAAACCTCTAGCTGCAACGTCTGTCGCAACCAAGATATCAATGTTCTTCAATCTGAATTTCTTCATCACTGTATCTCTCTGCGCCTGAGAAAGATCACCATGAAGTGCATCTGCTGCATAACCATTTTGCATCAAGAAATCTGCAACTTCCTGAGTTTCCATTCTTGTTCTACAAAAGATAATCGAATATTGATTTGGATTTGCATCAATCAATCGCTTCAAAGCTTCTTTTTTCTGTCTGTATCCAACCACATAATATTCGTGCTTGATATTTTTCTTAACTGCATTGATAGATCCAACAGAAATTCTGTGAGGATTGGTCAAATAGTTTTTAGAAATACGTTCTACTTCTTTGTTCATCGTTGCAGAGAACAAAAAAGTTTGCTTAGTTTCAGGCGTTTCGCTAAGAATAGTTTCCAAATCATCTTTGAAACCCATTGATAGCATTTCGTCAGCCTCATCCAAAACAACCCATTGTACTTCAGAAAAATCTAAAGCTTTTCTGCCGATCATATCGATCACACGACCTGGAGTTCCCACAATAATCTGAGGTTTGTCTCTCAAAGATCGGATTTGATCCATAATACTGCTACCACCATAAACTGCTGTAGTCTTGATGTTTTTTAGGTATTTCGTGGAATTTTTGATGTCTTTGGTAATCTGAAGGCAAAGTTCACGAGTAGGGCAAAGCACCAATAATTGGATTTTACGACTATTGTCGTCTATCATATCCAAAATCGGAAGCGAAAATGCTGCTGTTTTGCCTGTTCCTGTTGCCGCAAGTGCGATAAGATCGCGAGTATCTGTAGAGATAAAAGGAATAGTCTGTTTTTGGATTTCTGTCGGCTCTACGAAGCCGAGGTCGCCAATCGCCTGAAGAACTTCAGCGCTAAGATTGGATTCCGTAAATAAATTCATTTAAAAAGATCGTCTAATTTGGTGCAAAGATACGAATTTTATTTTTGCTAACAAAACGACTTCTTTTTTAACGATTCTTTATTACATAAAATTAATATTGGAAAGATAAATATTAGAAGCTAGATATTAGAAAATTAGAATCGAAGTAACATATTAAAAGAATAGGCTTATTTGAAAAAGCTTCGATTATTTTTTTTGAAGTCTTCGGAAATTATAGACAGACCATTCTTCATACTCATTCACTGTTAACATTCGGCAACATTCACTGCGACAGCCAGTCCGCCTTCAGAAGTTTCTTTATATTTTGAATTCATATCCAAAGCAGTTTCCCACATCGATTTGATAACACTGTCAAGAGACACTTTTGCTTTTGTTGGATCGCCATCCAAAGCTAAAGAAGCTGCTGTGATGGCTTTCATTGCACCCATAGAATTTCGTTCTATACAAGGAATTTGAACCAATCCGCCTATTGGATCACAAGTCAGTCCAAGGTGATGTTCCATCGCTATTTCTGCCGCCATCAAGACTTGTCCAGGCGTTCCTCCAGAAATCTCAGTCAGTCCTGCCGCTGCCATTGCTGATGAAACCCCAACTTCTGCCTGACAACCTCCCATTGCTGCAGAAATCGTTGCATTCTTTTTAAAAATAGTTCCGATTTCACCTGCAACCAAAAGAAATCTGATAATATCTTCTTCTGAATTGAATTCAGTAAAAGTCTGGGCATACATCAAAACTGCTGGGATTACTCCACTTGCACCATTGGTTGGCGCAGTGATAATTCTTCCGAATGATGCATTTTCCTCATTAACAGCGAGAGCGAAACAAGATACCCATTTGGTAACAGAACTGAAAGTTTTCTGTTCATTCTTTACCATTTCAAACCACTCATTTTTATTTTTATAAATCTGAGTTCCAAGGAGTTTTTCATTCATTTCGGAAGCTCTTCTTGTAACATTTAAACCGCCCGGAAGAATTCCTTTTTTGTTGATGCTTTTATAAACGCAGTCTTTTATATTATCCCAAATCTCAAGTGCTTTTTGTCGAGTTTCTTCGTGGGTTCTCCAAGATTCTTCGTTAAGGAAAACTAAGTCGGAAATTTTATCTATCTTCAGTTTTTCACAATATTTCAGAATATCGCTGCCGTGATGACAAGGATAAAGCGTTCTCACACATCTGTCTTCCATAGAATTATCTTCTTTGGTTGCTACAAAGCCACCTCCAACTGAATAATAATCCTGACTAAACTCATCTCCATTTTGGAAAATAACTTTGAAAATCATTCCGTTTGGATGGAAATCGAGAGATTTTTCTTTGTTAAGAATCAAATGATGACCATAGATAAACGGCAACCAAACTTCTCCCCCAAGATGGATTTTTTGTTCAGATTTTATTTTTTCAATCTTTTCATCAATCGTATTGGTATCAATGGTTCTGAAATTTTCTCCGCTTAAGCCAAGCATTCCTGCAATATCAGTTCCGTGCCCAACGCCTGTTTTTGCAAGCGATCCAAAGAATTCTACAAAAACTTCTTTCACTTCTTGTAAAGTCTGATTTCGTTTGACCAAATCCAGAAACATTTTTGCTGCATTCCAAGGTCCCATTGTGTGGGAAGATGAAGGCCCGATACCGATCTTTATGATGTCGAAAACACTGATTGATTCCATTAAATTGTAAAAAATTATCGGTTGTAAAAGTAATTGATTTTTACAAATTATCTACATATGAAATATTATTTTGTTAAATCCTGATATTGAGACCAATGTTGATTCTGGCGAAGCGCAGCCCGACTGATCTCATTTTCTTTATTTCCCTTTTTGAATCGATGAATCTCGTTCCTCGATTTGAGTGGAGCTCACTGTTTGCGGATTACTCCGTTTCTTTTTGAATTGTAAACTTCTGGCAAAAAATAGCGGGAGCCCTTCGACAAGCTCAGGATAAACTACTGGCGGATTAAGCTGACCAAATAAAAATTCTACACAAAAATGGTCTTTAAAATCTCGGAAACTTCTTTCGATTTGGTAACTGGAAAAAGATGTGTAGCATTTTTTATCACGAAATCTGGTTTGGAATTTTTGATGGGGAAAACAATGTCTTTGTCTGCCATAATCTGAATGACGTCCGGCAATTTATCGAATTTCCACTTGGTAATTTTATCCATAGACCATTTGAGATAATACGGGTCTTTTACTCGGAAATATTGGGCAAGTTTTGGATTTTTTGGGTCAAATAATTTTCTAAAAAATGAATAAAACAATGTTGTATTTCCATTGAAAATTCTGAGTGGGATATATTTTATAGCATTAGTTTTTTGTCCTGCGAGAATCAGTTTTGATTTTTCAGCATCGCAACGGATACTTCCTAAAATGACAATTCTTTTTGCTGGCATTAATTTGTGAATTTCTTGAACGATGATACCACCGAAAGAATATCCCAAAAGGTAAAATGGCTCCGAATGATCAATTGTATTTGCCATTCTATTAACATAATGATGAAAATCTTCATTTTCTTGCGGAATGAGCCAAGGAATGTGAACGATTTCTATTTCTGGATTGAAAGTCAATTTTTCGAGCACTTTCTCATCAGCCCCGAGCCCGCTTATGGTGTATAGTTTCATTAACTTGATTTTTGAACACAAAGTCAGCAAAGATTTTTCGAATTAATTGAAAACATTTTTAAGGTTCGCAAAGACGTAAAACTTAGCCATGACTTTAAATAACATTCAAATTTAAAATAAAAAAAGAGCAGAAAAAATTCTGCTCTTGGTATTTTTGTAGTACTGTGGTAATTATTTTACGCTGATTTTCACTTTCAAATCAACATCGTCTTTTACCAAAACGTCTTGCATTGTAGATTTGTAAGCCACATCAAATTTTTGTCTGTCAAAAGAAAACTTATCAGATTCCAAAGTTACAACTCCATTTTTAGCAGTAATTTTTGCAGGGAAAGAAACCGGATTGGTTTTTCCTTTTACTGTAAGATTCCCGTTTACAAGGAAATTATAATCTTTGCTCGCGTTTTTCTTAACAGAAGTGATTTTGTAAGTAGCTGTAGGATATTTTTCAACTTCGAAAAAATCACCGTTTTTCAAGTGACCATTCAGTTTTCCTTGATATTCACCAGAAAGATCTGTTGCGTTGATAGAGGTCATATCCAAAACAAACTGTCCTCCTACTACAGAACCATTTTTAAGAACGAGATTCCCAGATTTTACATTCACGGTTCCATCGTGCGAAGATGCTTCTGTTTTTGCAATTTTATAACCCCACCAGTGTACGTCTGAACTTGTTAATTTTTTAGTTTGTCCGAAAGCTAGTCCGCTTAACAATACAGCTAGTAATACCTTTTTCATTGTTGTAAATAATTTTAATGACGCAAATCTAATTAGAATCAATCAAAATTAAAATTGATGTATGATAAGTTTTTAAAAAATTAACGCCCACAAGTTAATGCAGGCGTTAATTAAGTCATAGTTTAATTGCTCTATTTTAAAAAGCAGTATGCTTTTCTCAACAGATGATTATTTTCCTAAAGGAATGTTGTAGTTGAATCCAACACCAATTGCTCCAGCGTTGTAATCCTGATCTGCAATCTGTCCTTTGTCTCCAGTGAAAGTTTTGTTATACTGTACAAAGAAGTTCCAGTCACGATTGTGGTATCCAATTTCTGGTCTGATATAGAAACCACCGTCTGGTCTATCTACATTAGCATAAGCTGCATTAGAACTTGTTGCTACCTTATCATCACCTACGATGAAACCGTAACCTAGATCTGCACCAAAATAAAATCCTGTCTGTTTAGGATAAACTCTAAACAATGCTGCAACAGGAATTACTCCAAAGTCATTATTATCTACTTTTACGTTATTAATTGTAGCGTTTTTACCGAAATAATGGTTATAACCCGTTGCGATACCAAGACCAAAT